>JAAYEW010000056.1 GCA_012728555.1 Erysipelothrix sp. | reverse complement strand
TTCTGTACTCTGCCGCTAATGCGCTTATTGTTTGACCTGATTTGCGCTTCTCATATATTTCTATTTTCTGTTCTCGTGTTAACTTAGCCATTTAAAAACCGCACCTCCTTATCTTTGTTCAAGATTTGGGGTGCGGTTCACAAGGATGATTTTTTAACGATTATAATTCATGATAAAGGTAAGGATGAAGAAGGCAATTCCCAGTAACGCAAACAGAAGTCCTTTTTTTTGATAGTCTGGATTTCCATGAAGATAGCTAATAGATCCCACCATTCCAATACCAAAGGGTATTAAAAGTCCGATAAGTTTCGGTAGAGTATTCGATGCTTTACCATTGAGTCCAATTTGGACAACCAGTGTTTCTGGCAACAAAATATAGGCAGCAACAGATAAACCAAGGATGACCAGGAATAAGACCAGAGCAATTAGTTTTCGTTTAGACATGGGAAACCCTCCTTTTATATCTTTATTATAAACCTTCTCTCAACTTACAACAAGAAACTAAATCCTGCGAATAAAGAAAAAACGTACACAATGGTACGTTTTGATTTTACCTTGGTGGAGATGACGAGAATTGAACTCGTGTCCAGAAAGTGTCCCCATTCAAACATCTACAGTTTAGTTAGATAATGATACTCATGTCTTAGGCATCTAACAATCCGTCCATGAGTTGTCCAGTGAAATTTTCGACCTCACACCCTAGACCAGTGCTTTAGCTTAGTAGTGATTCTGAGACCCATCTTTGTAACCCACTACAATGTCACTCGATGGGGCAATACGTCTTAAGCTAAATTAAGCAGCGTATGCGTAACCGTATTGGTTATTGTTTCCAGTTATTTTTTGTTGGTTATAAGGTAACCACTCCACTGCCGTTTGAATCCAACGAAATCCTGTCGAAACCAAGACATCCCCATTGGTAAAAGTATTATAGCATAAGTTGTCTAACAAATGAATGAAATTGCTATCAGCGTTTTGTCAATAGTTCAGGGAGCACAATTTCATCGAGAGTATTCGCTTCAGTGAACGTTAGCTTTAGCGACAATTGATTGACACCCATCCTCTTTAAGACAATCATTCCCTTTTCAAAGTTAAATTCAATTGCTTGAAGTTCATTGCCATCACTAATGTAAAAATCAATAGAACCAACCACTAAATCCTTGAAATTTTCAAGGGGTGGCAACTCCTCGGACTTATCGACAAAAGAAAATTGATTGATCATTTTTTCAACCAGTTCAATCGTCAAATCAGCACTAATTCTTGTTGTAGGGGTTTCCTTATAATACAGTGACGATGATTCATCCGATACAATCGTCATATCTTCTGTGACCAATTTAATGAAATCACCAATTAAAACAAAATTTGGATAAGCTATCGGATTATGGTTAAACTCATCAACCGTATATGATAATTTAACAAAGGGAGCATCCTTCTTTTTCTGAGAATAAACATCCAGTCCTTCTTCTTGTTCTGCTACATACTGACTATACAAGAGGGTATCCACTGTCTCTTGTTGAACTCGACTTACTGTATTTTCTTCATATCTCTCAAAAGGAGTTCTTTTCATTGTCACATTACTTAGATATCGATAAGTTGTCGGAGCTTGTTCATCGTTGTATTCAACCACAAAATCAGTCTGGAGTTGAACACTAGAGACTGAATCAAACTTGTTTTTCATCGTAAAAAGACGATCCAATTGTTCTTTGTTGTCTTTTTTCACCGATTTATTACAACTTGTCAATAAGAACCCACTGACTACGATTAATAATAAGAAGATTAAACGTTTCATACACAACTCCTTAATACAACAATACCATAAATAGTAATAAATAAAATGACAATTTAGTAAGAAAACTAACCATTTTATTGAAAGACTTTATGTTTTTCTGTATAATTCAAGTGTTAAAGGGAGTAAAGGCCAAACTGGTTCAAAATTCGTCAACACGGTTAAACACCCGGATTTTGATTAAACTTGAGACTTTATCGTAAGATAAAGCTTTTTTTATAATCAAAAGCTAAAGGAGAATAGATGAAAGAACAGACAAAATGGTTCAATGAACCACTCGAAACGATCGTAAGATCTCACAACACTGAGCAAGGTCTCACTACTCAACAAGCTCAAGAACTTTTAAATGAGTATGGCTATAACAAATTAACAGAACAAAAGAAACAACCTTTTCTAATTAAACTGTTAAACCAATTCAAAGATGTCATGACCATTATCTTGATTATCGCAGCTTTCATTTCAGGAGTGCTCTTACAAGAATGGGTCGACGCCATTATCATCTTAGCAATCGTGATTTTAAATGCGTTCTTAGGCCTTTATCAAGAAGGAAAAGCTGAAAATGCACTAGAAGCGCTCCAAAAATTAGCAGCACCAACATCCAAAGTAATTCGTAATGGACAAGAAGTTTCTGTTTCGTCCGAACAATTAGTCCCAGGAGACATCGTTGTGTTAGAAGCCGGTGACTTAGTCAACGCTGATGTTCGACTGATCCAAACCAGCTCTTTAAAGATTGAAGAAGCCTCACTCACAGGAGAAAGTGTACCAGTTGAAAAAGATGCCACGGTCTTAGTGGATGACAACGCGCCTTTGGGAGATCGAGTCAATATGGCTTATTCCAGTGGTAACGTGACCTATGGACGTGGGCTAGGGGTTGTTAGTGCCACTGGTATGCAAACTGAAGTAGGACGCATCGCCACCATCTTAAGTGAAACTAAAAATGAACAGACACCATTACAGAAACAATTAAACGGTTTAGGGAAAATTCTTGGAATCGTCGCAATCATGGCCTGTATCGGAATCTTTTTCATTGGTTATTTGAACGGTAAAGATCCACTCGAAATGTTCATGACCTCCGTCTCATTAGCAGTCGCTGTCATCCCAGAATCACTGATGACTGTCTCAACCATCGTCTTATCTATGGGCGTTCAACGGTTAGTAGAAAAGAATGCAATTATTCGAACCCTACCATCAGTCGAAACTCTAGGATCAACCACAGTTATTTGTTCTGACAAAACTGGAACACTCACTCAAAATAAGATGACAGTGGTCGAACACTGGCTCAATCAAAAAGAAGACCTTAAACATCAATTAGCACTCGGTTTATTTTTATGTAACGATTCTCGTTATAATGCTGAAGGAAACTGGGTTGGAGATCCAACAGAAACGGCAATGTCTGAATGGGCAGTCAACAACGGAATTGATTACCAAGAAGACATGAGAGCTTATAAACGGGTGGCAGAAGTACCTTTCGAATCAGGCCGAAAACGAATGACCACCGTCAATCAAGTGAATGACAAACTCATCGCTTTTGTCAAAGGAGGAGTGGATGAAGTCCTCAAAGTAACGACCCGTTATGGATTGGATGGTGAGATCCGCAATATTACTCAACAAGACATCGATACCATTCAACATGAAAATAGACGGATGGGAGAACAAGCTCTTCGAGTTCTTGCTTTAGCGTATAAAGAAGTAAACCATCCCGTCAAAGATGGTGACTTAAACTTAGAATCAGACTTAATTTTCGCTGGATTAGTAGGAATGATTGATCCCGCTCGACCAGAAGTCACACAAGCTATTTTAGAATGTAAAGACGCAGGAATTCGGGTTGTCATGATTACAGGAGATCACGCAACCACTGCTGCAGCTATCGGAAGAGAAATCGGGCTACTTGAAGAACAGCACAAAGTCATCACTGGAATAGAACTCGACCAAATGAGTGACGAAGAGCTTTACAATGAAGTTGAAAGTATCGGGGTCTATGCACGTGTCTCTCCAGAACACAAAATGCGCATTATTGATGCCTGGAAAAAACACGATAACATCGTCGCTATGACAGGGGACGGTGTCAACGCTGCCCCAGCCCTAAAGAAAGCAGATATTGGTGCGGCGATGGGAATCGTCGGAACGGAAGTCGCAAAAAGCGCATCCGATATGATCTTGACGGATGATAACTTTGCGACAGTCGTTAACGCTGTAGAAGAAGGACGACGCATTCGTGACAATATCAAAAAAGCAATTAGTTACCTACTTTCTTGTAACATGGGAGAACTCTTTGCGTTGTTACTGGCAACCCTTCTCAATTGGGATATGCCACTGATTGCTATTCATATTCTATGGATTAACTTAGTAACCGACTCACTACCAGCACTAGCATTAGGAGTGGATCCAGCTGAAGCAGGTATTATGGATCGAGCACCAGACCGTAACCATACCCTCTTTACAAAACCAATGGCATGGCGTGTTCTGTATCAAGGAATTATGATTGGTATCTTAACAACTTTAGGTTACATGATAGGACGAGGGTGGTTGTTTGGCTTGGATGGAAGTTTGGAACAAGGAAGAACCATGGCCTTTGCGGTCCTAGGATTTGCTCAATTAGTGCATTCACTCAATATTCATTCCCCACACGATTCTGTTTTTAAAACAATGTTAAAAAATAAATCACTGTTACAAGCCATCGCTATCAACGCAGTGATGATGCTAGGTGTCTTATTGGTTCCACAAATTCAAAATATCTTTAGTTTGGTAGCACTCTCTGCTACACAATGGTTACTAATAGCTCTACTAGCCATGATGCCATGGCCGATTGTAGAAGTGATGAAACTACTTAAATTCAATGGAAGAGATTAAGACCGTAACGGTCTTTTTTCTTTTGTTACAACATGCTAACTTTCTCTTGATAAAAACTGAACAAAGCCGTATAATAGTCTTGGAAAAGAGGTGCCTATGGTAACACGACTCACACCATCCATTGAAGACTATCTCCAGACAATCTATCGTTTAGAAAGAGGAAAAGGGGTCCGTTCAGTGGATGTTTCTAAACAATTAAATGTCTCTAAACCAAGCGTGAATCGTGCCCTCAAAACGTTAGTCGAATTAGGTTTTGTGACTCAAGAACCGTATGGAGATATATTTCTAAGTGTTGAAGGAAGAAAAACTGCTCTTGAGTTAAATAAAAAATACGCAATCTTAAGAGGCTTTTTAATCCACATGTTAGGTGTCGATGAAAAACGAGCAGAAATAGAAGCCGGACAAATGGAACATGGTATGAGTAATGACACCATCGAACGGATTGGTAACTTGATGCGGGCCTATTCGCTCAAAGAGGAAAACTCATCCTTTAAAACAGCTGTCACTAATGAAGAGAAATAACGATGGAAGTCGTTATTTTTTTGCGTTATCATTTACAAATTTTAATAAAAGTGGTAAAGTTCTAAATGCGAATGGTTCGCATTCGCATGGAGGAAAGAATGAAACGCTTAATAGTAATAATACTACTAACTTTAATTATGATAAGTGGGTGCACCACTACTCAAACAGATAGCACGAAATTACAAATTGTCACCAGTATTTACCCAATGACAGATTTCACCAAGAAAATTGTTGGTGACAAAGCAGAGGTCACACAACTGATTCCACTATCACAAGAAGCTCACTCTTGGGAGCCAAGTGCCCAAGACATTGTCACGTTAGAGAAAGCAGATGTCTTTGTGTATAACGGACACGGCATGGAACATTGGGTCGACAAAGTTCTTGACAGCCTCGATAACAAAGACCTGGTTATCATTGAATCTTCAAAAGCAATAGAAGCACTAGAAGTAGATCATCACGACGACCATGATCATGGAACACTGGATCCTCATACCTGGGTGTCGCCGTTGAATGCTTTAGAACAAACAAAAGCAATTGCTAATGGAATTATTCAAATTGATCAAAAAAATAAAGAATTCTATCAAGAAAATTTGAATAAAATAACTGTAGACTTTCAAGAATTAGATCAAGAATACCGAAACACAATCAGCACCTTCAAGAAAAAAGAATTTGTCGTCACCCATGAAGCATTTGGATATCTAGCCAATGACTATGGTCTTATACAAATTGGGATTGAAGGAATTGCGCCAACATCTGAACCTGATCCGACACGAATAGCCCAAATCATTCAACTGGTTAAAGAGCATGGCATTACCACCATTTTTTTTGAAGAACTCGTTAATCCAGCAGTCGCAAAAACTATAGCCACTGAAGCAAATGTCTTTGTCGATTCACTCAATCCACTGGGCACACTTTCTTCAGAAAGTATTAAGAACAATGAAGATTATTTCAGCGTCATGCGTAAGAATTTAAAAGCACTTAAGAAAGCGTTACACTCATGAGAAAAATGATTGAATTTAAGGATGTAGACTTTATGTACGAAAAAGACCTTGTCTTGGATAAGGTCTCTTTGTCTGTTTGTAATCAAGAATTTGTAGCACTTATCGGAGTCAATGGAGCAGGGAAAAGCACATTGCTACGATTGTTAGTCGGTGAGCTTCAACCAATGAGTGGAACAGTAAAACTACTTGGTGAGAATAGTACCCAATTCAGTCAATTTAAATCGGTTGGCTATGTCGCACAAACAACAGCAGCTCGATCGATTAATTTTCAAGCAACCGTTTCGGAAGTGGTCATGGCAAATCTGTACAGCGATATTGGAAAATTCAGGTTTCCAAATAAAGAACACAAAGAAAAAGTCCGAAGAGCTCTGACCTTAGTAGGGATGCAAGACTATACCCGCGATTTAATCAACGATTTATCAGGGGGTCAACAACAGCGAGTCATGTTGGCAAGAGCCTTGGTTAGTGAACCAGAGCTGATGATTTTAGACGAACCAACTGCCGGAATTGACAAACAATCGACCAAAGATTTTTATGATTTACTCCATCTCCTCAATCAAGAAGGATTAACCATCTTATTGGTGACTCACCATGTTGACGAATTAATTCCTTACTTAAGTAGAACCACAAAACTGATTGATGGAAAAGTGTTCGACATCGACCCTACCAAGGAGCATCATTAATGGATATCTTAACTTATAGTTTCATGCAAAGAGCACTTTTAGTTGGATTGTTATTAGGAATTATTGTACCAATGATCGGAGTGATTATGGTTTCTAAACGTTTAGCAATGATTGGAGATGCGTTATCGCACGGTTCCTTAGCAGGGGTAACCATCGGGCTAATCCTGGGGTTCAATCCGATATTAGGGGCGACAGCATTTGCGATTTTTGCAGCGCTTAGCATCGAATTCATTCGAAAGAAAATCCCTCGCTACTCAGAAATGAGCATCGCCATCATTACCTCTACAGGTATTGGAATAGCAGGCCTTCTATCAGGATTTGTCGACAATGCCTCAAATTTTAATAGTTTTTTATTCGGAAGTATCGTTGCGATTAATGACTTGGAAATGCAATTAGTGATCCTCATTTCTGTAGTTGTTATAGGTACTTTTGTACTATTGTATAAAGAATTTTTCTATATTGCCCTGGACGAACGAAGTGCTCGCTTGTCCGGAGTCAATGTCAGCGTCGTAAACTTTATATCAACTATGATGACGGCTATTACTGTATCAATGGCTGCTAGAAGTGTCGGAGCTTTAATTGTTTCCTCGCTGATGGTAATTCCTGTTGCTAGTGCGATGCAACTGGCAAAGTCTTATTTTCAAACGGTTCTGTATTCAATTGTCTTTGGTGTTCTTTTTACGGTCGGTGGTCTCTTTGTTTCCTATCATTTGTCATTAAAACCAGGCGGAACCATTGTGCTATTAGGGGTAGTAACATTAAGTGTTCTCTTTGTAATCAAAGCTCTGCTCCAAAAACAAAAAGAAAAGAAGGTGCTTCATGGAAAATAATTACTGGCCATCCTCACTAAAAAAAACAAAAAATCGGCTGGCTGTGTACGATATTTTGGCGAGTGCTCATCGACCTTTATTAATTATAGAAATTGAAGATATTTTAAAACAAAAAAACGTCGACATGTGGTTGTCAACGCTATATCGTGTTTTACAAAGTTTACAAGATGCTAATCTTGTTTCAAAAACAACTCTGTTAGATAATAAAACACTGTATGAACTGACGCTTCATGGTCATTCCCATTTTGCGATTTGTACCAATTGCCATCGAGTTATCGAATTAAATCACTGTGCTATGGATCTGTATCAACAACAACTTTCAAAAAATAAGTTTGTTATCCATGGACATAAGATTGAAATTTATGGATTGTGCCAAGAGTGTGCTAGTGAATCAGAGGAAAGGTAATAATAAATATCGTTTGATTGTTTTTAGAATCAACACTGATTTTTCCATTATGTCCTAAAACAATTTCTTGAATAATCGATAATCCTAAACCATAGCCGCCGTCCTCTCGATTGCGGCTTTCTTCGCGACGATAAAAGCGATCAAACAGATGATCCAGGTCTTCTTTAGGAATCGGATCACTATCGTTTTGTACCCGAAGAACTCCAGTAGCATCTAAATTAACAGTAATGGTCCCCTTTGTGTGACAGTATTTCACAGCATTGTCACAAAGAGCAGCGGTCATCATAGCGATTAAGTCTTTATTTCCTAGAATTTTTAAGTTTGGTTCAACATTGATTTCGAGCTGTTTTCCTGACTCGAAAGCTACGGACTCATAGACCAGTGCACTACCTAAAATTGTATCGGATAAGTCAATGATTTCATGGGTATTTTCACGATTTTGAGCATCGGATTTTGCTAAGAACAGCAATTGACTCACTAACTTGCTCATCCGATTGACTTCTGTCTCGGTATTCTCAATCCATTTCAGGTGAGAATAGATTTGATCTTCTGGATGTCGCTTTAAGATTTGAGTATTGGCATTAATGACTGTCAACGGATTCTTTAGTTCATGAGAAGCATCGGCTACAAACTGTTTTTGTTGTTGAATGGATTTCTCGACAGGTTTAATTAAGTAAATCGCGAGCCCATAAGCAATCGTAATCAGAACAAATTCTACTAAAATAAAGAGTATCAATAAACTAATAGCAGTGTTTCGAAGTAATTCTTGAGAACTAGTTAAATCCACAAACGCAACTTTGAGAGATGTTGGTGTCAGTTGTTTCTTAAAGGCGACATTGTACTGTTTTAAGATGCCTTCTTGTTGTTTTGAGTTAATGGATAAGTTCATCATATCAATCAAGGTGTTGTCTTCAAAAATCCAGTTGCTAGAAGACGCATGAACGGTTTGGCTAAGTAGATTGAACTCTGCTAAAAATGTGTTGTTACTAAATTCTTTATCTTTGGTTGTCCAAAAGTGTCGATCAATGGTTCGTGTATTGCCATTTAATGTATCATCCAAGGCTAGGTAGCGATCGGTTGAGTTTCTAAAATAGGTGGACAAAAAAACCCCGCTCAAAATGATCAAGAGGGTTAGTGACAAGATTGAAAAGATAATGGCAATGAATTTTTGTTTTAATTGTTTAATCATTGCTTAAGTGATATCCTACCTTTCGAATAGTTTGAATGGTAACAGTTGATTGTAAGTAATTCAGTTTCTTTCTTAAAAAGGAGATATAGGCTTCGACATTGTTGTCCATTGCCTCAGAATCAAACCCCCAAATCTTGGAAATCAGTTGTTCTTTTGAGAAGATTTGTTTTGGAAAGCTCATAAACAGTTCCATCAGTTCATATTCTTTCATTCCAAGATGCAACGTTTTGTCATGGGCACTTATAGAATGGTTATCAGTGTTTAGTACTAAATCACCAAATACAATTTCATCTAATATGATTTCACCTTTTCTTCTTGAAACTGCTTTGATTCTCGCAATGAGTTCTTGAGGATTAAAGGGTTTTGTTAAGTAATCATCAGCCCCTTTATTGAGTCCTTTAATTTTATTGTCGATACTGTCTTTAGCAGTTAAAAAAATAACAGGAGTCTCTATCTTTTCTTCACGGAGTTTGCTAATAATATCAAAACCACTAAACCCCGGTAACATAATGTCTAAAAGAATTACATCATAGTCTGGGGATGTTGCGTAATCAAAACCATCGATTCCATCTGTGACGATATCGGCACTGATTTTATTTTCTTTTAATATTTCTTGAATACTCTCTGCTAAGCGAATTTCATCTTCTACGATTAAGACTCTCATGCAAACCTCCCTTTCACTCTATATTATAGTATAAACCCAATTTAGTCTGAAAGTGGGTTTAAGGTTTTTTTAAGTAATAC
>JAAYEW010000055.1 GCA_012728555.1 Erysipelothrix sp. | reverse complement strand
ACCTAGTCCCAGACATAATCCTAAAACCTGCTTAGTGACCACAACTCCTCCATGACAATTTATTTCAACGATATCTTCACAAGTATAACTTTTCGGTCCACGATATACATTCACAATGGCTTCATCAATCACCTTGTGGCTGACTGGATCGATGATTTGACCATAGGCACCACTAAAAGATTTGATTTGCGTCAAATCTCTAGTAAACATCTTGTTCACTATTTCAATACTATCGCTTCCCGATAATCTCACAATGGAGATAGCCGCTTCACTAAGAGCTGTACTAATCGCAACTATTGTATCGTTTAACATAAAAACCCTCCAACCTTATTATAACTGATTGCGAGTGGTCTTTCACATTAAAACACTTGGTGCTCAATTAACTTAGGAATCAAATATTATTAGTACATCATTTATAGTTAAACTAATTGGATACGACCATCAATATTCTTAACTCGTTTCGAAAAACCTTCTGTCAAGATTGTATCGTAATCATGCCCAGCATCTGCTGACCAACAAGCACCAACAATCAGCACTTCATCCGAAGTATTAATTAATCGATGCGCTGTGTATCCTGGAATGTAATGAAGTGATCCTGGTTCAACAATCTCAGCAGAAGTGTTTTTATCTTCGTCCATTAATAACAAAATCCCCTTGCCTTGAATTCCCCAATAAAACTCAGACTGTTCTCTTTGTTGATGAAAATGTCCTTTTGTCATGAAATACTCATCATTTACTTTTCCAGGATGAAGGATGCTTCTACCAAATAACAAACCACCAGGTTGATGGTTTTCACCTCTTGAGTAATATTCAACTTCATAGACAATGGTCTCAGGATCAACCTGACTCTCATCTACTCTCTTTTCAAATATATTTTGAATCTCTTTAAGACGTGTTTCTTTGCGAACAATCTGTTCACCCTGTAGACTTCCATTAGTGAAATCCACCTTCACATTACTGTTTCTTATCATTTTCTTTCCTTTCAAAATAACGTTTTGGATCTTTATTGTTACAACTATTATACGTAATTTTTAGTTAGAAAACATTGTTAAATTAAATGTTTGTTCTTTGAAGAGAGTCTATAAAAAGCAACAGCATGAAATTTTCTGTTGCTTTTCTACATTATCATTACTTATCTTCAATTAACGGTTCATCAATTAGCCACTTGATAATTGATTGGTGACTTCATCTTCGCATAACCAACGAATGATAAAATCATTTGGATAATGACGAACATGAAATACAATGGCATTAACACAATTGAAACTGCATAGAGAATTGCTCCAGTTAATGTAAATCCCCGATTGTTCATAGACCAACCTAAAATGTTAAAGAGAACTGCTAAGGCTGCACAAATTGCATGTGGCATCACTATTGTAGAAGCGATCAGTGATCCAACTTGTTCACCTCCTGTGGTATTTCCTACTAAACCCCCAAAATAAGCGAAAAGATAAATGATGTACAAGGCACCAAGTATCCACGAGACTAATAAAAGCTTGCTTTTCTTCTGTTTCATAATTCCTCCTTTGATTATGTTTATATATACCATACCTTAAATATAATAGTATTGCATACATTTTTTTGCACACCAAAGAAAAAACCACTTTTCAGTGGTTTAAGTAAACAATGGAATCATTGCCGAGAAGGTTGTTAATAACATCATGGATAGTAAAAATAAGATAATAATCCGTTTAGTTGTCTTCTTCATTCTTAGTTCCTGTTCTATGTTTCATGTGTGGGAAAAGTAACACTTCACGAATCGACTCTTGACCTGACAATAGCATGATCAAGCGATCAATTCCAAGACCTAAGCCACCCGTAGGAGGAAGGCCATACTCAAGAGCCTCGACATAATCGATATCCATTTCATTCGCTTCGACGTTCCCAAGTTCTTTTTCTTTTAGTTGTGCTTCAAACCGTTGTTTTTGATCAATCGGATCATTTAATTCCGAAAAGGCATTACAATATTCCGCCCCATTAATAAACAACTCAAAACGATCCGTAAAGCGTGAATCTTCTTTACTCATTTTTGCTAGCGGACTCACTTCAACAGGATGTCCATAAACAAACGTCGGTTGAATTAAATCTTTCTCACACAACAACTCAAACAATTCATTGATAGCATGACCATACGATTGTTGATGCTTATCCAGCTCTAAACCATACTCCTTGCACACCGCAAGCGCTTCTTCAGTAGATAGACTTAGGAAATCTCTTCCCGTCTTCTCACTGACCAAATCAACCATCCTCGCTCTTCTAAACGGTCCATCTAAGTTAATAATATGACCATGGAACTCCGTTTCCCTTTTACCAAGAACTTCCACAGCAACACTCTCAATCAGACCTTCGGTCAATTTCATCATTCCTTGCATATCACTATACGCAACATACGCTTCAACTGTCGTAAACTCAGGATTATGAGTTGAATCCATGCCTTCATTTCTAAAAAGACGGCCGATCTCATAAACTCCTTCCATTCCACCAACAATTAAACGCTTCAGCGGAAGTTCAGTCGCGATTCGCAAATAGAAATTCATATCCAAAGCATTGTGATGCGTCACAAACGGACGAGCAGAAGCCCCACCTAGAATTGGTTGTAGAATCGGTGTTTCCACTTCAACCAATCCCTGAGCATCTAAATAATGCTGAATCGCACGAATAACTTTCGGTCTAAAGAACGCTAAGTTTCTCGCTTCTTCATTTGAAATTAAGTCAAGATATCGACGACGATATCGCTCTTCTTTATCGGTTAACCCATGGAATTTATCAGGAAGAACATTCAGAGCTTTGGTTAAGTGTGTTAATTTAGTTGCCTTAACCGACAATTCACCATGATTTGTTCTAAAAACAACACCATTGACACCAATGATATCGCCTAAGTCACACAATTTGTAATAATCAAACTGTTCATCACCAACAGTATCTTTACGGATATACACTTGTATTTGACCATCCCGATCTTGAAGATGTAAAAATCCCGCTTTCCCCATGATTCGCTTTGTCATAATCCGTCCAGCAATAATAACTTCTTGATGGATGTCTTCTAATTCTTCTTTTGTTTTATCACTAAATTTTGACACGATGTCTTGACTACGATGCGTTCTATCAAACGCTTCCCCAAAAGGATCAATACCCATTTCACGAAGTGTCTCTAGTTTTTCACGCCTAATAATCTCTTGTTCACCTAAATGTTGTTCACTCATATTTTTCACGCCCTCTATAATTCTCTAATATTGTAACAAATTCATCATAGCTTTTCATCTGTACAAGTTGTTGTTTTACTTTATGAGTATGTGGTAACCCTTTAAGTCCCCAGGCTCCATGACTTCTCATCTGTTTAATCGCTACTTCTTCCCCATACAGTGATATCAACTTCCTTGCATGATCCAATAAATACTCCACTCGATCATCTAGACTAATTTCAAAGGTTGACTCCTTGTTGCTAAGAGCTAACTGACACTCTTTAATAAGCCATGGACTCCCTAACAAGCCACGACCAATCATCACACCATCACAACCAGTTTCATTGACCATTCTTAAGGCATCTTCTCCAGAAAGAATATCACCATTACCAATGACAGGAATAGAAACAGCTTCTTTCACAAGACGAATGATGGCATTGTCTGATTCACCTGAGTACATCTGAGAACGAGTCCGTCCATGGACAAATAGTGCATCAACTCCTGCTTTCTCAAGTTCAATCGCTAACTCCACAGCATTAATACTTGATTTGTCCCATCCAGCTCGCATCTTAACAGTCAGCGGTTTTGTAACCACTTCACGAACCGCTTTAACAAGTTTAACAGCATGATCAATATCTTTCATTAAGGCACTACCCGCGTTTTGCTTCACAATCTTATTCACTGGACAACCCATATTAATATCAATGATGTCACAATTGGTCTTTTCGTTTAAGTACTTTGCGGCTTTGACCATGTGATCGATATCGTGACCAAACAACTGAAAGGCAATGGGGTGCTCATTTTCTAACGTTTGAGTCATTAACAGTGTTTTCTCATTGCGATAATTAATCGCTTGATCACTTACCATCTCATTAAAATAAAGACCTGGTTCATACTGAATTAATAATTGGCGAAACGCCAGATTTGTCACACCAGCCATCGGAGCTACTATAACATTGTTTTTTAACTCAAGCTTGGCTATCTTCAACATGCTTTTTCTCTTGAATTATGTCCATCAAATCTTTCTTATCAAAATGATAATGTGTGTTGCAGTACTGACACTCCAACGTTGCCCCATCATCTTCGTGGGCTAACTCAGTTAAATCATTGACAGTCAGTGTCTTTAAAGTTTCACGCATTTTGTCATGATTACAATGACACTTAAATTCAACAGCACTTTCAGCTAATACATCCGTATCATTAAATAAACTTGTAACAATCATCTCTGGAGTCATTTTTTCTTGTATCATTTGACTAATTGGCTTCAGATGTTCAACAACATATTCTGCCATATTAATATCTGACTCTGTATGGCCAGGCATCATTTGAATTAATAAGGCTCCAGCCGCATCAATGTTCCCATCCTTATTCACTAACACACCAACCGATACCACAGAAGGAAGTTGTTCAGACTGAGTAAAATACATCGCAAAGTCATCCCCAATTTCTCCAGAAACCAGTTCAATTGAGCTTGTAAATTCATTCTTAAGACCATAATTTCGAGAAACCGATAACGTTCCTTTTCCTACTGCTTTTCCAACATCTAAATGTTTATCATCATTCACTAACATGACATGAGGATTCATGACAAAACCACGAACTGCTCCTGTTTTAGCAGCATCGACTCGCATTAATCCAAGTTCCCCATCACCATCAATGCGAACCGAAATGACTTCATCTTCGTTTTTAAGTTGTGCACCAAGTAAAGCAGATACTGACATAAGCCTTCCTAATGCGGCACTTGCTGTTGGCCAAAGATCATGTCGGTCTTTGGCTTCTTGAACCATCTGTGTCGATGATATTGCCATAATGCGAATGTGCCCATCATTAGCTAATCCTGTTACAATTTTATCTTTCATACTTACATCCTTTCAGTTTTAAAATGCACCCCGAGAGGTGCATTTAATTATCCATTGTTGTTCTTCGACAATTCATGAAGCTGAAGTGAACTCATTGTCATTTCTTGTCCCGCTTCAAGCTCCAAGATTTGTTCCTTCGTTAAAGTCTCAACATCCATTAACGTCATAGCAATTTTATCCAATAATTCCCTGTTCTCTAAAATGATATTCTTAGCATTATCATATGCCGTATCAATAATATTTCGAATTTCTTTATCAATCTCAAAAGCAATTTCACTCGAATAGCTTAAGGTATTTCCATAATCTCTTCCTAAGAATACATTGTGATTTGCTTGTTCATACTGAATGGTACCAAGATCTGACATCCCATAGCTCATAACCATGTTACGAGCAATCTTTGTTGCTCTCTCAATATCATTGTACGCTCCGGTTGAAATCTCATCAAAGACAATTTCTTCAGCCACACGACCACCAAGAAGTCCAGTAATCATACCAATTAAATCAGACTTGGTTTGGAAATAGGTTTCTTCACGAGGAGTCATTAAGTTATACCCCCCAGCATCGCCACGCGGAATAATCGTAACTTTTTGAACCTCAGAAGCAGACTCTAGTTTAAGCCCAATAATGGTATGACCAGTTTCATGGTAAGCAACCAGTTTCTTTTCTTTTTCACTATAAGTACGACTCTTCTTAGCAGGACCCGCCATGACTCGATCAATCGCCTCATCCAGATGATGCATCATGATGACTGTTTCATTTTCACGAACCGCTAAAATTGCAGCCTCATTCAGAACGTTTTCTAAATCTGCTCCAGAAAACCCTGGAGTACGAGATGCTAAGTTTGCTAGACTGACATTTGGATCCAATGTCTTGTTACGAGCATGAACCCCAAGAATTGCTTCTCTTCCTTTTTTATCAGGAAGTGACACGTTGATTGTTCTATCAAAACGACCTGGTCTTAAAAGTGCCGGATCAAGGATGTCTCCACGATTAGTCGCCGCAACAATTAAAATTCCTTGATTATCACCAATACCATCCATCTCAACCAGTAACTGATTTAAGGTTTGTTCACGCTCATCATGACCTCCACCGACACCAGTCCCACGTTGACGACCGACCGCATCTATTTCGTCAATAAAAATAATACATGGTGCTGTTTGTTTCGCTTTCTTAAACATATCACGTACTCGACTTGCTCCAACCCCAACAAACATTTCGACAAAGTCAGAACCAGAAATCGAATAAAACGGAACATCAGCTTCACCAGCAACGGCTTTCGCTAACAAGGTTTTCCCTGTTCCTGGAGGACCTACTAATAAAATACCTTTTGGTATACGAGCCCCCATTTTTTCGAATTTCTTAGGATGACGTAAATACTCAATCAGTTCTTGCATTTCTTCTTTTTCTTCATCTGCACCAGCAACATCATCAAATTTAACTTTTATATTTCCTTGCAACGAAGCCGGTGATTTTGAAAAGTCAAACGCTTGCTTGTTTGAGCCACCCATTCGAGAAAACATAAAGAATATCAATCCCATCATAATTAAATATGGGACAATAGATACTAATAAATTTGTTAATTCTTGACCCTCATACGGGTCTGCGACATACAACTTATCACCAAATGTATCTTGCATAAATTTGGTGTTTTCCTCAGTATTCGCAATTCGTGATCTGAACTGTTTAATCTCAGTTCCTTCTTTATAGTCTCCACTAATATTAATCACCAAATTAGTATAATCTGCTTGAGCAGTAACAACTTCCTTGTTTTCTACTAATTCATTTAGCTCTTTGTAGTTTAAAATTTCTACTCCAGCATTTCCTGACATATTAGCAAGCATATAAAAGAAGACAATTACGATAATATAAGGCAAGAAGTTGGTCCATTTAATTTTTTTCATAAACTCTCCTTTATTGATACAACTCGTCTTTTAGTACGCCAACATAACCTAGTTGTCGATATTTTTCATTGAAATCAAGACCAAATCCAACAACAAATTCATTTTCTATCTCAAAACCAATAAAATCAGCTTTGATATCTACTTGTCTACGAGAAGGCTTATCAAGCAAGCTAACTACTCTAATATCATTAGCCCCTTTGTTATATAATAATTTCTTAACTTCACACAGTGTTCTACCCGTATCAATGATATCTTCCACGATAAGAATATTATCATCTTTAATTGATTGATCTAAATCCTTCAGTATTCTAACATCTCCACTTGATTCGGTTCCTTCATATGATTTTACATCCATGAAGTCAATTTCGATATTCAATTCTAAATGGGGAATAAGTTTTGCTAGAAATGGTACTGAACCTTTTAATAACGCCACAACAATCGGAGCCTTTTTATCTTTATAATATTCAGTTAATTCTTTTCCTAATTCTTTTGAGCGCTCATCAATTTGCTCATGAGAAACAATAATTTTCTTTAAATCCTTATGCATAAAGACTCCTTCTTTACTTTTTTCTAGTCACATAGAGATTGTGATTATGACTATAGTGGTCTTTGTCACAACCCAATTCACAAACAAAGATAACTTGTTTGTCTTTGTTTTCAATAACAGGCCAACTTAATCGATCAAGATAAGGTATCTTTCGATCGATAAAGAAACGTGATAATTTCTTTGTTCCGTAGCGCATCGTTATTTTATCACCATTTTTCGCATTACGAATAGTTATTGGAAAATCAGAAGAACTTACGGTGACACCGAAGTCATCAATTTTCTTGTCACTTGTCGTAAAGTGTTCATGATGCATGTAATATATTGTATCAAAAACTACACTGAATTCATAGTTTTTAACCATATTAATTGATACAGTATCATACTCAACTAATAGAAATTGTGAATTATTCAATTTTTGTGTTCCAGATTTCCTACTTAATATCTTTTTATCAAGAGATATCAAATGTGCTCTTGATAAACTATAGACAAGAACTTGCTGTTTGATCAGAAATTCTCTTAATATCATAATTCTGTCAGAAAGTTCAAACTTAGCGTATTCATTGATATTTAATATCTTTTTGTCTTTAATATAAGCTTGCACCTGTTTAAGTTTCTGTTGTGTTGTTTTATCATACTCTGTAGCATAAACAAGAAGTTCTTGTTTGTTTTTATCATCCATTCTTTTCAGCAACTGACGAATTTTGTTTCGAGAATACTTCTTTGATAGATTGCTTTCATCGATGCCGTAGTCAATACCATGACAATGACAATAATCAATCAAAAACTCTTTTGATCGATCCAAAAGAGGTCGATAAACCTTCATCTCATTGACCATTGATTGTTCTCGAATTCCCATAACATGGGGCGTTCGATTGCTCATTAATTGAAAAACAATGGTTTCTAAGTGATCATCGAGATGATGGCCTAAATACAAACCATTGGCTTTAGTTTTATCATAGATTTCTTTGTATTTTTGATAACGGTAATTTCGTGCATTTGTTTGAAAATTACCTGTTGTCATTTTAAAATCATCAAAAACATAGTAAATAATCGATTTATCCTTACAATATTGTTCTACAATTGACTGATCTCGATCAGCACTATCCCGCACTTTGTAATTGACATGAACTACATAACAAACAAATCCTTCTTGATACAACATGTCTAAAAGAGCCATTGAATCTGGCCCTCCTGATACACCGACAATAATTGGTTTCTCTTTATTCAAACTCTTTAAGATATTCTTCATATCCTTCTTTTTCTAAGTCTTCTTTCGCAACAAACCGCAAAGCTGCTCCATTGATACAGTAGCGAAGTCCACCTTTACTGGTAGGTCCATCGGTAAAAACATGACCCAAATGACTATCTGCTACTTTTGATCGAACTTCAATCCGATGCATGTTGTGCGAATAATCAAAATGTTCTTTGACTATGTTTTTATCGATTGGTTTTGTAAAGGATGGCCAACCACAACCAGCATCATATTTATCTTTGGAGCTAAACAAAGGCTCTCCAGAAACAACATCAACATAAATACCTTCTTGATCCAAGTCATTGTATATTGAGCTGTAAGGAGGCTCAGTTGCGTTTTCTTGTGTCACTTTATACGCAAGGTCATTTAATTCTTTTAACAATTGATCTTTGTCCATAGTTATCCCTCTTTTGTTCTATTGTAACACTCTATCTTTGATTAAAAAAGGTCAACACTCCTCTACAGAACATAAAAAAAGGTCAATAAATTGACCTCTAACTTTACATTTTAGTTAAAATTAACCAATAACTGTAACGTTTACTGCTTTGTCACCACGATCTTCGGTAACAACTTCAAATTCAACTTGATCTCCATCATTCAAAGTTTTGAATGAATCAGAGATGATTCCTGAATAATGTACGAATACATCTTTACCATTTTCCATAGTAATGAATCCAAACCCTTTTTCAGCATTGAAGAATTTCACTTTTCCTGTTGCCATTAATATTCCTCCAGTTCTAGAAAATAAGAAGTACCAATTAAAATCAACATTTAAGTGCAATTTCACGTTACTAACTCTTATTACTCGTTTATGATAACACAAATAAAATAAAAAACAAACAATTATTCAAATATTTCGCGATAAACATTAAGAATTTCTAAAAATTCTTCGCTTTCAGGACTCATGTGAGCTATTAAATCAATAATTCGTGCAGTATTGATGAATTTAGCATCATTTAAAAACAAAACTGATTCCTTATGCATCCCATCAGGTTTACCAATATAATACAGATGATTCTTAGAATCAATAGCACCAGGATAGTTCGGCGCATTTCGGATTGTCCTATAATTGGAACTCATTGGTATCACGAACGCTTTGTAACTAAATAAGGCAAGAACTAAACCGAAATGTTGAAACCCAGATTCATTAAGATAGGCTTGTCCAAAATCAACATAGACAATATCACCCACTCTGATACGAATATCTAACTCCAAACTTGAAATTGCATCCTTTCGATCGATTCGATTTAAACCACTAACACATTCCCTTTTAATTTCATGCATCGATAATGAATATAGATACTCTCTAAAAACATCCAAATATTCATTGATCATTTGACTCACTTTCATAGGATTTTCTTCAACTAAAAATTTTTGTACTTTATTTGACATATGTACCTCCCATACTTAATAAACACTCAATAACATTAGTCCTAAAACAATAGTGTTATTGTGGTAATTTTAAAAAATATCCTTATAATGAAAGTAAGGAGGATTTACATATGAAAGATTTTTTGAATAAAATAAAAGAAACAGCAAGTAGTGTTTTTGAAAAAAGCAAGGATGTCGCAGAAGATGTTGTTGAAAAAGCAGGTCCAGCTTTAGAAAAAGCCAAAGATGTTGCTGGAGATGTTTTCGAAAAAGGCAAAGATGTTGCTGAAGATGTTGCCGAAAAAGCAGGACCTAAGTTCAACGAGATTAAGGAAAAGTCAGGCGATCTTTTTGAAAAGGCAAAAGAAAAAGTAGAAGATTTAACTAAAAAAACTAAAGACGAGGCTAAAGGTGCAGAACTAAAAGCAGAAGAAAAAGTTGCAGAAGCGAAATCAGCAGCACACGATGTTAAAGTCGCAGTCGATGATAAAATCGATGAAGTTACAAAACACAAAGACCTTACTGACAAAGTAGAAGATGTACTGACTGGCGCTAAACTGGATGTTGAAGAAAAAGTAGCTGAAGTAAAATCAACAGCTCACACTATTAAAGAAGATGTTGAAGATAAAATTGACGAGTTTAAAAATAAATAATAACTAGAAAGACAGTCAGAAACTCTCACATAATTATGGAGAATCTTGATTCTTCTAGGTTCTAGGACTAATACCTGTGTAGTATGGGTGTTAGTCCTTTTAATTTTGTTTGATTTTTCTATAGTTTTGAAACTGGATAGCCTTCATTACGATTGATACAACTTTTTTTGTCTGAAGTTAATGTTTCCCTTAAATCTGGATTAACTATTCTAACAATTAACCCTTTCGCAATTCAGGTTATGAAAGAAATAGGAATCGATACATCAGAAAATTCGATTGATAGTGTTTTTGACTTTTATAAATAAGGACGACTTTATCGGTATGTTATCACTTGTGTGATCGCGAGTCTGAAAAGAATTGTCCAGTTTTCCCAGGTGTAGAGAAAGAATCAATTGGAACATTGATGATCCAGCAATGTTTGAGAGATCCACTGATGAGAAATACCAAAATGCTGTTACTCCCGAAATTTTATTGAACAAAAGATTGAAGATTTATTAACTCTATAGAATATTCTAAAAGAACACAATGATGTGTTGTTTTACTTTGTGTAGAAAGAATTAATATCTTCACATCATTGAATTGACATTACGGTAAACTATAGGTACCATAATTCTATAGAAAATACTGGTGACTATGATAAAGCTAATCGCAAGTGATCTCGATGGAACCTTACTCAATCGATTTCATACTACTGACAAATACATTTTAAGTACTATCGACAAAGCAATAGCCAACAACATCCATTTTGTCATTGCAACAGGTCGTTCGATGCAAATGGATGATTTTGCGCTTAACTTCAACGACAGACCTTTGTACCTTATTTGCAACAATGGTGCACTAATAAAGAATGAGAAGAAAGAAATCATCTACACGAAGACTCTACCCATAGAATTTATTAAAGAAACCTTAGAACTTTTCCCAAATATTCCCATTGATTTTATAGGAGCAAGTAAAACATGGGTGAACGCATCAAAAGAAAGCTATTTAGCAACGTTTGATACTGAAAAGAAAAAGTCAAACAAGCATTTCTTAAAAATTCTCAATCATTTTCAAAAAGGTAGAATTTACGATAGTGAACCAAATTTCATTGAACACCAAGAGATATTAAAGATGAACGTTCGAATTCTTGACTCACAACAAAAAACTGATTTCAAGAAACATCTAGACAACTTCCCGAGTGTCGCAAACCTTCCATTTGCGGATGGTATCTTTGAAATAACCCATAGTGAAGTCAACAAAGCAGCTGCTCTTCGAATTGTTTGTGACAATTTACAAATTGACTATTCGGAAGTTGCTGTGTTTGGAGATGGCGGAAACGATATCGAAATGCTAAGTGAATTTCATCATTCTTATGCACCAAAAAACGCTAACCCTAAAACAAAAGTAGCTGCTAAATACATTATTGGACATAGCCATTTCTACTCAGTTCCTCTTCAAATACGAAAAATAATAAGAAATACTAAGAAAAAAAGGTCAACTCTAAACTGGACCCTATAGGGTAGACACTAATAAAAAGGTGTTTAACTCCTATAGGGTTTTTATTATACTGAAAGTAAGGAGGAATCCCTATGCCTAGAAATTATTTCACCAATGATCAGCATGAAGAGCTTAAAAAATCAAAATGGGTGGAAAAAGTGACACAAGCTAATGTTCAGTTTACCCATGAGTTTAAAAGAGAATTTTTGAAAAGGTATAATGAGGGCGTTAGCCCATCAAATATTCTTTTAAATCTTGGAATAGATCCTTCTCTCTTAGGTCCTCTCAGAATACGTAAACTGACTTTTAGAATCAGAGAACAATCACAACGTCCTGAAGGATTTAAAAGAAAAGAAAACTCTTCTAAGGGTAAGAAAAGAAAACTTACTTTTGAGTCTAAAGAGGAAGAAACGGAGTATTATAAGGAACTCTCTGAACAATTAAAACAGGAGAATGAATTCTTAAAAAAAATACAAGCTCTGAGAAGAAAATAAGTCATTCCTCTCAGAGCTTGATTTTTGGCATCATTTATCAGATGTCATTAAAACGAAATAATCGACTTAATATCGCCTCTATGTGCCAACTCGCTCAGGTTTCTCGAAGTGGATATTACGCTTATGTGAAAAGACTAAGTCAACCTTCACTCAAAGAAGAACAGGATAAATTGGACTTCTATTTCATTAAGAAAGCCTTTGATTATAAAGGTTATAAGAAAGGCTCCAGACAAATAAAACTTAGATTAGAGCGTGATTATGGTCTTTGTATGAATCGAAAGAAAATTCAAAGACTAATGAGAAAATATCATTTAGTTTGTCCACTAAGAAAAGTAAATCCTCTCAAAGCGATGTTTAAATCACGTCAACTCAATCGAAAGATACCAAACCGAGTAGAGAGAAACTTTAATCAAGGTACACCTAAAAAATTCCTACTGACAGATATTACTTACATAACGTATGGAAAGAATAAGAGAGCTTACCTTAGTACTATCAAAGATTCAACGACCAAAATGATTTTAGCTCATAGACTTTCTTTAACACTGGATATTCAGTTTGTTTTAGAAACCGTTAAACAGCTCCACGACTTCTATAAGAATGAACTACGCTCTGATAGTATTCTTCACTCAGATCAAGGGGTCCATTATACTTCTTATGCTTATCAATCACTTCTCAAAGAAGTTAACATTACACCTTCTATGTCTCGCAGAGGTAATTGTTGGGATAATGCTCCTCAAGAATCCTTCTTCGCACTATTAAAGACAGAAATAAACTTATCTGAATATAAAACATTTGACTCACTAGCCTTAGCAATCACTGATTACATTAACTACTACAATTATGATCGTCCTCAAATTGGGATACATAAAATGACTCCCTATGAATATGATGACTATTTATCATCCTCTAAATACTCAGACCTGCTCGTTCCAGCTTTAATTGCATATTAAAAAAGTGAATGAGTTTTTAGCTCATTCACTTATGACTTTTTATTACTGTCCTTGACTTGGGGTCCAGTTTAGGGTTGACCTTTTTTTCTTAGTGTTTCTTATTATTTTTCGTATTTGAAGAGGAACTGAGTAGAAATGGCTATGTCCAATAATGTATTT
>JAAYEW010000054.1 GCA_012728555.1 Erysipelothrix sp. | reverse complement strand
GAACAATGGAATCCCAAATCCAGCAATGACTGCAACTACCATGTTGACTAGCATGGTTCCCCCTACAATAACTCCAATCCAAATATTTTTACTTAAGACATAGCCGACAGTCCCTACTAACATTCCAACTACGAACCCATTAAATATTCCACTTATGATTTCTTTAAAGAGTGTCGACAATGAATTGGATTTATCAATTTCTCCTAAAGCAATAGAACGACAAATCAGAGTTAATGTTTGGGTTCCTGCATTGCCTCCCATCCCTGTAATGATTGGATTTAGTGCTGCTAAGACAACGACTTTTCCAATTGTATCAGAAAAGTAATTTACGATGCTGCTAGCTAAGATAGCTGTCAATAAGTTAACTAATAACCACGGTAAGCGCGATTTAATCGTCTCAATAATACTTGAATCCACGGTTTCTTCTGCATGGACACCTGCCATTTGAAGCATATCGGCCGTTGCTTCTTTCGTAATTACTTCCATAATATCATCTACTGTTATGACTCCAATAATTCTGTTCTGGTCATCGATCACGGGCATTGCTAAAAAGTTATACTTCTCAAATTCTCTGGCGACTTCTTCTTGATCCATTTGATAATGAACTGTAATCACATTTGGATTCATCACATCCAGTACCATCTCATCAAGATCAGCCGTAACAATATCACTTAATGATAAAACACCTTTGAGATGGTGTTGGCGATCAGTAACATAAAGAGAAAATGGATTTTCAACTTCATCTTTTATTTCACGTAAATAAGCCAATACTTTACGAATAGTTTTATTATCATAAATTGAGATAAACTCCGTGGCCATGATTCCACCAGCACTGTATTGGTCATACGAAAGAAGTTGTTGAACTTCTTTTTGTTCTTCTTGATCCAACAGTTCAATAACTTCTTGTTTATCATCATCATCTTCAATGGCATTTAACATGTCAACGAGTTCATCCGACGACATTTCATCGATAACTTGTTTTCGTTTGTCTTCACGAATTTGAAGCAAGAGTTCGTATTTATCTTCTTCCTCTTCTTCATCAAGCAAGTCTGCGATTAGTTCATCAGGCAATCGTTCTAATAACGCTTTTCGATCAAATTCAAGGACGTCATCATTAATCAGTTCTAATAAATCTGAAGGATGCACGTGTTCAATATACTCATCAAATTCTTCTTGTGAAAGATTAAGCAGCTCACGAAGCAGTAGTTCATATTTGTTATCAGTTTCCATGTTGTTTCTCCATTAAAAATTTTCTTAAAAATAGTTCAGCTAAACTCTGAGGTTTAATGAGTTTATTCGCGTTTTCAAAACTCATCCACATGGCTTCATCGATTTCATCATTACTCTCAACCAATTCACTGCTGAGTGTAACAATATAATTAATCATTAATGTATTCGTTGGTTCAAAATAAGCTGTATCGTTGTATCTTATTTCAAGAGCATCTAATTTAAGTTCTTCGTAAAGCTCTCTGTGGATACATTCTGTCGCATTTTCTCCTTTATTAACATAACCTGCTACTAAACGAAAATGATCTAGTCCGTATTGTTTAACAAGCAAGAGTTTATCCCGGGTTGGATTCAAAAGAATCATCGAGACAGCTACATTAAAAGGATCATACTGAAAAGTTTGACACGTTTGACAATATGAAACCAATGACTTTTCACTATCTAGTTGTTTTGTCAAAGGACGACCACATTGAATACAGAATTTATTATTCTTTAACATCCTGATAAACCAAACGTTCAATATTCATGATACTATCATATTCCTCACTGCTTAGTAAGCCTTTTTGAAGGACCACTTCTTTCAAACTAACTTTTTTTTGATGAGCTTCTAAGACGCATTTTGATACTATATCGTAACCTAGTTTTGGATTTAAGGCAGCAGCATTCATTAATGTTTGCTCATTGTACTGCTTCAGAGTATCGTTATTTACTTGAAGGTCATTTAGTAAATGATCAACAAAACTATTCATCCCATCCGTTAATAAAGAGATTGACTCAATCATTGTATCAATCATTAAAGGCATCATAACGTTGAGTTCAAAATTACCCATACTATTACTGAAGCTCATGACTGTATCATTACCTAATACTTTGACACAGAGCATAATCATTGCTTCCCACTGTGTAGGATTAATTTTCCCTGGCATAATTGAAGAACCTGGTTCATTGGAAGGTAAAATCAATTCTTTTAAGCCTGCTCTAGGTCCACTGCCTAAAAAGCGGATGTCATTAGCAATTTTAATCCAATTACTCGCAAGTAGAGCTAGCGTATGATGAAAATGGGTCATTCCATCTTTCATTGATAATTGATGGAACTTGTTAACAAAAACATTGAGCTTAAGACCTGTTAATTTTTCTAAGTGCAATTCAACAAATCGTAGATATTCTGGGTGTGTATTCAATCCCGTACCAACCGCGGTACCGCCAATAGCAAGTTTCTTTAATGATTCACTAGCATTTAGAAGTAATTGTTTGTTATCTTCTAAGGTGCTTCGATATCCACTGAACTCTTGAGCAACACTTAAACTAATCGCATCTTGGAGATGAGTTCTCCCTACTTTAAAAATGGTGTTTGTTTTATTTTCAAAAGATTGTAACGAAGCAATCACTCGGTCTAATGCCGGTAATAGGTTTTCTAAAAACAAACGAAGTGTCGTTAAGTGCATCGCTGTTGGAAAAACATCGTTGGTACTTTGTGACATGTTGACATCATCGTTAGGGTGTAATTTGTGATGTGAAAGTCCAGCAATTACTTCATTGACGTTCATGTTACTTTGTGTACCAGAACCACTTTGATACATCGATAAAACAAATTGATCATCGACTACACCATTTAAAATGTCATCACAGGCGGAAACAATGTATTGACATTTTTCATTGGACAATTTCTGACAATCACGATTTGACAGAGCACATGCCTTCTTCACTAACGCAATACTGTAAATTTGTTGTAATGGCATTAATTGATCACCAATTTTAAAATTGATTTTCGCTCTTGCTGTACTTGCTCCATAAAGAGCTGTTTCCTCAATTGTTATTTCCCCTAGTGAATCTTTAACAGTTTTCATTGTCTATCCCCTTTACTATTTCCAATAGTTCCCTACAGACTTCTTCTTGACCAAAAACACAAAAGCCATGATCATTCGCTTGTCTATTTGATCCATCTAATTTGAGACACTTCAGTCCTAATTCTTTCGCAAACACAATATGTGCCGCAAAGTCCCATGGACCTGATTGTAAAGCTAAGAATGCTCCTGTTTGACCATTAATGACCATTAACCCATCTTGAACAGCAGCTCCTTTGTAACGAATACCGAAAGCTTTGGATGAAATTTTTTGGCCATAGTTTCTTATAAACAAACCCTCAACAGAAACACTTATTAAACTGTCTTTGAGTGATAAATTTTGTTTGATGTCAATTCTTTTGTCATTAACAAAAACCCCTTGATCTTTGATGGCAACATAGATGTCGCCAGTGTTACCATCCAGTATAAACCCGAGTTGACCAATTCCGTCATTGTAATAAGAAAGTAGAATTCCATAATCTTTTTGTTGCTTTACAAAATTAGCTGTTCCATCAATTGGATCAACAATCCAAACATGACCATTTAAGTCAATTGATCCTGTATAAGATTCTTCTCCAACGACTTTATGATTAACAAAAAGAGTCTCTAGTTGATTGGTTATAAATTTTTGAACATTTTTATCAACTTGAGTGACTAAGTCACGACGATTCGATTTGGTTTCAATCGTTAATGACTCTTTCATTGAATCTAGTATTAAACGATGAGCTTCTTTCAGAATATCTTTGATCTTTTCTATCCATTTTTCCATAAATTTATTGTACCACAAAAAGTCTCTATCTATCTGACAAACTCAGTAAGAATAGAGACTCCTAATTCCTTTTTAAACGTTTTTTGTAGAAGCGATAAAATATCGAGTATCTGTTGGTCGATGACGTTTATTCCTTCAATTTCTCTCATTTTGTGTCGATCATTAATAAGGTCAAACTCCCAGTAAAATCCATTGGTTGTAATCATTCCTTGATAATTCTCTGGTCTTATCTCTAAGATTCTTTGTAGAACTTCACGCACGACTTGATACTCTTGATCTGTTATTTTAAAGAAAGCTTCATTTTGTTTAAAACCATCTTTGTAGTCGATAGACGGATGAACCAAATCAATCACCATCTCATATTTTGTACCAACTCGTGGACTTGAAGAAATCAATATTTTTTCAATCATGCTTTCACTTCCTTTCACTAAATCAATTATACTGCATTTAAAAGGGTTTAACACGTATTTGCAGTTTATTACGATGAACTATGTATGCTATAATTATACCAAGAGGTGGCTATGAAAACATATCTTAATGATTTAAAAAACAACATTAATCTAAATCAAAATTTACCTTTGAATGAAATCGTTTATGAAGGTCTGCGGCGATGCATCATTACTGGGATCATTCCGGTGGGTGCTCGTATTAACGAAAAACAATACGCAGAAATGTTGAATATTTCACGCACTCCAATCCGTGAAGCAATTCGTAGAATTCAGTTTGAAGGATTATTAGAACATATTCCTCGTCTTGGAACAATCGTGTCGAAAGTAACTACTAAAGATGTTCACGAAATTTTCGAATTAAGAATCGCTCTTGAAACTTTATGTTTTAAGAGTGCGATGATGAATTTAACACCAGAAGAATTTAAGTTTTTAGATAATATCATTGACGATACATACACTGCCTACAACAACCAAAACTATGCAGAAGTTGTTCGATTAACTACTATATATAATGAAACTATTCAGAAAGCTGCAAAGATGCCGCGATTGAGTTCGCTGTTGAATAATTTAAAAGACTACCTATTTCGTTTTAGAGACATGTCAATGAAAGACAGTTTCAGAGGAAAAATTGCGATTGATGAACATGCGATAATTTTGAGAGCACTCAAAAACAAGGACGAAGAACTCATTAACATGATTACCGTCGAGCATATCAATGGATCGAAACAAGCTATTTTAAGAATTGTTGAAAGCTTAAACCAATGACTCAACTTTATCAACTTGCGTATGAGTCGACTCTTTTTGAAGTAAATTTGCCCTACAAACCTGGTCTTGTAGATCCTTTAGATAATGGTTCCCATATTGATATGGATGTTTCTACTTTTATTGCTAGCAGTAATGCACTTTTATCTCACTTTAAAGAGTATGAAACCATTGGTAGAACCGCTTCACTAAACAACATGTTTTGTTTACTGCGACACCAAGGTCAAATCGCAGAAAAAGATATGTTCAGCGCAACCAACCAGATTAATACTCATAAAGGGCTCAACTTTATGATGGCTATAGTCCTTGCTGCTTGTAGTTATTGTGAAGAACACAAGCTCCAGTTTGAGGACATACAATCCATCATCAAAATAATCACGAAGGATATTCTAAGTGATTTTGAACAACTTAAGAATCATGAACTGTTGTCCCATGGTGAGAAACTTTACATCAATCATCAGATCAAAGGAATTCGGCATGAGGCTTACACAGGGTTTGACCTAGTTTTTAAGAAGTTGCTCCCGTTGTTTCAAAACAATCCTTCTGAAATGGCCTTTTATTTAATTCTGTTAACGAGTATGAGTGAATTAGAAGATACGACTATTCTTCATCGATCCAATCAATCTGGGTTACACTATGTACAAGACTACTCAAAAAATGTTCTTGAACATATAAAAAAATTTCCTGATACACTCATTTCACGGTTATTGACAATGAACGATGATTTTAAACAAAAAAATATCAGTCCTGGTGGAAGTGCTGATTACTTAGCGTTAACTCATTTTTTGTGTCACGCACAGAGGTTCTTTTGATAGGATCAAAATTTCATTAAAGCGAAGAAGCGAGACTTTAAACTGGAACCCAAGTCAAGGACAATAAAAAAAGTAATAAGTGAATGAACTAAAAACTCATTCACTTTTTTAATAGACTATTAAAGCTGTAACGAGCAGGTCTGAGTATTTAGAGGATGATAAATAGTAATCCTATTCATAGGAAGTCATTTTATGAATCCCAATTTGAGAACGATCATAATTGTAGTAAATGTAATCCGTGATTGCAAATGCTAGTGAGTCAAATGTTTTTTATTCAAATAAGTTTAGTTCTGTCTTTTGTAATGCAAAGAAGGATTCTTGTAAAGCATTATCCCAACAATGACCTCTTTGAGACATAGAAGGTGTAATGTTAACTTCTTTGAGAAGGCTCTATTCCAAGATTCAAAAGAATAGTTGATGGGCTAACGCCTCATAATTCCTTTTTAAAAATTCTCTTTTAAACTCATGGGTAAACTGAACATAAGCTTATATCACTTTTTCCACTCATTTTGATTTTTAAGTTCTTCACACTGATTATTGGTGAAATAATTTCTAGGCATAGTGAATCCTTGTGACTTTTAGTATAATAAAAACCCTATAGGAGTTAAACACCTTTTTATTAGTGTCTGCCCTATAGGGTCCAGTTTAAAGTTTCGCTTTTAGTTTATTTTATTTATAAAGTGGGACACTACCTGTAATCGCTGCTAGAGCAATAAAGATGACGAAGATTCCTAAAGCCCATTTAGCTGATTCTTTTTGCCATTCGCCCAAGTCTTGTTCGGTCAAACTTAAGAGTAAATAAATGAATGCTACAAGTGGTGATAACAAGTGGAACGCTTGTCCAAGTAATGAAGCAACCCCTAACTCAAGTGCAGTATAACCGTATTGAGCTCCTGCTTCTGCAAGTACTGGAAGAACACCATAGTAGAATGCATCATTCGATAAGAAGAATGTTCCTGGTGCAGATAATAGTGCAGTAATAAGTCCCCAGAATGATCCAAAACTAGAAGGAATAATGTTTGCAATTGAAGTTGCAAGTGCAGTTGACATACCAGAACCTTCAAATAATCCGGTAAATGCTCCTGCTCCAAACACTAAGATAACTACTTGTAATGCATCTCCTGCATTATCTTGAATCCGTGCTTTTTGGTCTTTTAATTTTGGATAGTTAATCATTAGCGCCAAGACTGTTCCAACCATGAACAATGTTAATGAAGGGAAAGTTTGAGACATTAGTAAATAAATCAATAAGATGGTTAATGCTAAGTTCACTAAGAAGTTCTTAGGACGTTTTAGTGCTTGTTCTTCTTCAGACGCTGGCTTAACTAATTCTTCAATTTCTGTATTGGATAAGTTAACAACACCTAAACGTTTTCTTTCTTTAATACCCATGTAAACAGCAACACCTAACATGTAGATAACCGCTACTACCATTCCTGGTGCTAAAGCATTAAGTACATCTGCATCACTGAGTTCTGGAAGAACCGAGATAACACGTGCTGAAGGACCTCCCCAAGGTAGTAAGTTCATAATGGTGTTCATTAGAACCGTTACAACAGCTAAGTACATTTTGCTAATTCCTAATTTGTTATAAATAGGTAAGAATGCAGTACAAGTAATCAATGTAGTCGTCGTTCCATCACCATTTAAAGAAACTGCAGCTGCAACAACAGCTGTTGCTACTAAAACTTTTACTGGATCTCCACCAGCAAATTGAAGCATTTTCTTGGTAATTGGATCAAACATTCCTGCATTTAGCATTATTGCGAAGTATAGAATCGCAAACAATAGCATGATTCCTGTAGGACCTGTTTTTACGACTCCTGCACGAATCCATTGCCCAATAACAAGGACTTGATGCCAAATTGAATCGCCTTTTACTAGTTCTAGTGCTTGTTCAGGATATAACCCCATCAACGAACCGACTAACACAAAGACAAGTGGAACAACAACTAATGCTGTAAACGGGCTAAGTTTTTTTGTCATGATTAATGTCATAAAGACAACAATCATAGCCCATGACAAGATAGTTAATGTCATATTTTTTCCTCTCTCTATCTCTTTATATGTTTTTTGGTTGACGAATCACATCAATTAATGTTCCATCGCGATACTCAACCAAAGCAACAACTTTTTCTTCAAATTCGATATCGTTAGGCTCTCCAACAATCGAATAAGCAATATCTCTTAATTCTTCTATCGTAACTAGTGGTAAATCAGTTTTTGATAGACAATCCATTAAATCTTGTCGCAGAGGGTTAATTGCGACACCATAATCTGTAACCACGATATCAACGCTTTCTCCGGGAGTTGTAACAGAAGTCACATTTGATCTAACTGTCGCAAGTCTTCCTCTAATTAATGGAGTTACAATGATACAAACTTTTGATCCTGCTGCTGTATCAACGTGTCCTCCTGGAGCTCCTTGTATCATTCCGTCAGAACCAACAACAACGTTGACGTTATAATCAACATCTACTTCAAGTGCTCCTAGAATAACATAATCTAATTTGTTGACATATGCCCCTTTATTCATAGGATTCGCGTATTCACTCGTGGAAATTTCAAAGTGACCTGGAGTCGTATTCACAGATTCTACAGCTGGGATATCAAAGTCTTGGGTATCTGCTATCTTGCGGATATAACCTTCTTTTAATAAGTCGACCATTTGCTTTGTGATTCCTCCTAAAGCAAATCCCATCTTGATGTTTTTTTCATCCATATGTGGTTTTAAGAATTGGGTGACCGCTAATGAACTTCCTCCTGCTCCTGTTTGGAAGGAAAAACCATCTCTAAACCAAGGAGTGTTCACTACACATTTTGTTGCATATTCTGCAATCATTAATTCACGAGGATCAGAAGTCATTCGAATTGCGTTTCCAGCAATCTTACGTGCATCTCCTACTTGATCAACAACAACAACGTAATCGACATCAATTCCTTTGATTCCGTATGGATGATTTGGATACGCCACAAGAGTATCTGTCACAACAACAACTTTGTCAGCATATTTTGCGTCAACTTCAGCATAACTTAAGACACCGCAATCACTCTTGCCACCCTTTCCGGATGCATTACCATAGTCATCTGAGGTTGGGGCTCCGATAAAGGCAACATCGATATGTTCATCACCGGTTTCGATTGCGCGACAGCGACCTCCATGTGTCCGAATCCAAGCTGGATGTTTTAATTTACCAGCTGAGATAGCGTTTCCTATTTCATCACGAACTCCTGAAGAAGAGATTCGAGTGATCGTTCCATCTTCAATATAAGGAACAATGCTGGCTTGTGCTTTTCCCAGACTGGATGCGACTAAATTGATATCTTTGATTCCCATTTCGTGAATCACATCAAATACTAATGAACAAACATAATCACCATTTCTAAAGTGATGGTGAAACGATACGGTCATGCCATCTTTAAGTCCACATTTTTCAATTGCTTCTCTTAGCGAGGCAACTAATTTTGAGTCTCTTGGTTGAACATCGGATTTTACAGTAGGGCTTGCTTTAGTATATTCGTAGTTTTTACGATAATAAGCTCCTTGGAAAACTTCACGCCCATTGATTAAAAACTCATCAGGTATCTCTCTGTTTACTTTGTTTATCATACTAGATCCCCCTCATACTTATTGGCTGCTTTCGCAAGTTGGAGTGTTCGTTTTGCTCCCTCAACATGAGCTATATCGACCATTTGACCATCCACTATTAATACTCCAACTCCTGATTTTGAACTTTCTTCAACTGCTTCAACGATATGAATTGCGTGTTCAATTTGCTTTGTACTTGGAGTAAAAACCGAATTAATTGTGGCTATTTGACGTGGACTAATAATTGATTTACCATCAAATCCCATGTTGTAGATAAGTTCGGTTTCTCTAAGTAATCCAGCATCATTGTTGATATCGGTATACACTGTATCAAACGCCATAATATTTGCTGCACGAGCAGCCATTAATATCATTGAACGAGCGACAAACAACTCATCACCTGTAGCTGTTGTTTGGGCATGCATCGTTCTTCTGAAATCTCCTGCACTTAAAGCAACCCCCATCATTCGATTGCTGGCAGTACAGATAGAATACGCATTAATAACTCCTAATGGTGATTCGATAGCTGCCATTAACATGGTTGAACCAATCTTTACACCAAATTCCTCTTCTGCTAATGTCATTAAGCGGTCGACTTCTTTGACTTCATCAACTGTTTCTGTCATTGGTAAACGAATTCCATCACATCCTCCAGCAATTGCAGCTCGGATATCTTCCTTGTACCATTCTGTTGAAACTGCGTTGATTCGGACCCATCGTTCGACACCTTTGTAATCAACATATTTTAAAGTGTTATAAAGTTGAACACGAGCTGAATCTTTTTCTCTTAAACTAACAGCATCTTCTAGGTCTAAGATGACACAATCTGGCTTGAAGATATAAGCATCTTTCACCAAGGAAGCTCGTTGACAGTTTAAGAACATCATGGTTCTTCTTAATCTATTTTTCACAGCTTAGTCCCCCAAGGAATATTTTCTTTCATGTCACTTGCTCTTAATACAGCAGTTTGAACTCTTGATCGAATTGTACATTCTAATGCACCTTTATCAATACATACTACTCTGGCGTTTTCTACTTCTAGATTTTTAAGTACTTCGGTTACGGTTTGTTTGATTTGTTCTCCGTATTGGGCAATCACACTACTTTGCAAATCGATGTGAATTCCATTTTCTGTTGGTTCTATCATGACCTGAATGTCACTTGACTCTAAAGTCCCTGCGATAGCGTTATGGTTAATTTTCAAATCAGTCACCCCTTTCTTGCTATTAATATAAAACTTGTAATCGATTTCAGCAATCGATTTTGTGAATTAAAACACTAAAAAAACACTACGATGAACGAACTTGATAGAATGGATCAATTTATATCCGTTCTAAAACTAAAAGCATGATTTATACTAAAAAAGACTCCTATTTATCAGACTTTAATCTAACTTATAGGAGCTTTTTCAATCATAATTTGGTTATTCAACTTCACTGAAATGCGACATTAATTTATTTGGCATTACGATTGCAGCAAAGGGACTTAGTACTAGCCACATAATAATAATCATTATGATTTGTGAAAACATATAGATTAGTAAATTTCCATTACCAAAAACTTCAACATTCAAATCAACGATCCCTTTACCAATAACTACAGATAAAATAGCTTGTAAAATCGCTACTGAAAAAAACCGTTTCTTAACAACATTGTCAGCTTTATAACGTACAGATTTTTGCTTGATATATACATCAAACAACTCATAATTTTTAATCATATTAAAATATGCTTGGATCTTGGTCATTTTTTCCATATTACAATATTACTTCAACAATTTGTTCAACAACATCATAAAATGGATCATGTTTTTTCTTTAAGAACGGCAAAGCAACCGCAGGAAATAACCCATAGCTTAATACATCTTCCTCACTCATCGCTAAATCTTTTAATTCTTTTCTAAATTGATCAAGTTGAGGAGCTAATAAATCAGCAGGACGCGCAGTAATAATCGTGTTATCACCATTGACAATCTTAACAATGTCACTATCTAAGGGTGCTGGAGCTTGACCATATAAACCACCAACATAGTCTTTAATTTCTTTAGGAACCATTTTGTAGCGTTCGCCACTAATCACATTCATAACCGCTTGGGTACCAACCATTTGTGACATCGGCGTCACTAGCGGTGGATAACCCATTTCCTTACGGACACGTGGTATCTCTTCTAATACTTCTTTGAATAGGTTTTCTTTTTTAGCGTCTTTTAACTGCTTCAACAAGTTGGACAACATCCCTCCAGGTACTTGGTAAATAAGTGTTTTGGGTTCAATGTCCATTACTTTTGGATTGAATAAGCCATTGTCCACAAACTCTTGTTTAACATTTTGGAAATAAGCCACTGCTTCATTAATTTTTTGAAGATTTAGTCCAGTTTCATAACCCATTTCCTCTAAAGCAATCATCAGTGATTCGGTTGCAGGTTGTGAAGTACCTCCTGAGAAAGGAGAAAGTGCTGTATCAATGATATCTGCCCCTGCTTCAACAGCTTTTAAATAGGTCATTTCTGATATTCCAGACGTTGCGTGAGTATGAATTTCAAGAGGCAGTTTTGTTACAGCTTTAATCGCCTTTGTTAACTTAGAGGCATTGTGTGGTGTCAAAATCCCTGCCATATCTTTGATAGCAATGGAATCAGCTCCCATTTGTTCCATCTTCTTAACCAACTCAACATAGTACTGATCAGTATGAACATCTGAAATTGTATAACAAATGCAGCATTGTGCTTCCCCACCATATTTTTTGATTGATTTCATTGATGTTTCAATATTTCTTAAATCATTTAATGCATCAAAGACACGGATAACATCAATACCATTCTTGATAGATAAACGAACAAATTCTTCAACAACATCATCAGAGTAATGTTTATATCCTAGTAAATTTTGTCCACGCAAAAGCATTTGAAGCTTTGTCTTTTTTACATGTTTTCTGATAATTCGTAATCTTTCCCAAGGATCTTCATTTAAGAAACGTAAACAACTATCGAATGTCGCTCCTCCCCAGACTTCAAGTGACTCGAAACCACAATCGTCTAGAACCTCTAAAATGGGTTCCATTTGAGCAGTTGTCATTCGAGTTGCTATTAAACTTTGGTGAGCGTCTCTTAAGATGGTATCCATAAATCTAACTCGTTTAGGATTCATTTTTCCTCCTTTAATTGTAACAAACACAATTCTTTAACTTTTTCTTGCAACTGAGAAACACTATGAGTCCGTTGAGAACCACAACTTTTAGAATCTCTGTTACAAATAAAACATTGGCGAGCGTCCAATCGACTTATCGTTTGGACACCATTTTCAAAGAAATAAAAAACATCTCCATCCAATAATCGTCCAAGCGGATAACTATCTTCAATCAACATCATCTTCTCTTTGACTTCTAATGCTGGAATATCAATGACATAAAATGCTTCATAACCACAGTTATCATCATTAATTAATACAGCTGAGGTGTTAAATGTTTTTGACACCAACTTTTGACCCCATAAACCAATTTTCATTAAGTATTGGTTGTTTTTTATAGGGCCTGGAATGTTGCTTTTAACAACAAGAATTGTTTGGCTCCTATGATCTAAAACCAATGATTCCTGCTGGCTAACTCTTCTTTCTCTCGCATTTAATACTTCGTTGAGAGTTATAGGATTACCAACATCAAAAAGTTTTTCAATCTGATTTTTTGTTAGCTCTAACATTTCTACTTTTCTTCAGGCAAAACTTTAATAAGAATTAAGCTTGCAAGATATAAAATAATCATGACGACAAAAATTCCAGCCATACCAAGAGCCATTATTTCTAATGCTTGAGGTATTAATGTTACATCAAATTTCATGTTGTCCCCCTTATCCTAGTAATGACAGGATCAAACCGCCTGCAATTACTGAAGCAATTTGTCCAGAGACATTTGCTCCAATAGCATAGTTTAGTACGAAATTTTGTTTGTCTTCTTCGCTTGCTAAACGTTGTACAACACGTGCAGACATTGGGAAAGCAGAAATACCTGCTGCACCAATCATTGGATTCATTTTTTCTTTTCTGAAGAGATTTAATAATTTAACAAATAAAACTCCTCCGATAGTGTCCATTACAAATGCAACTAAGCCAAAGAGAATTATCATTAATGTTTGAACATTTAAGAAAGCATCTGCTGTCATTTTTAGTGAAATTGTTAGTCCAAGTAAAATCGAAACGATATTTACCAACTCATTTTGAGCGGTACTACTCAATCGATCAAGGACACCTGTTTCACGCAGTAAGTTTCCAAACATTAAGAATCCTACGAGTGGTAACGATACTGGAGCAATAAAACCTGCCACAAATGTAATGACAATTGGGAAAAAGATTTTAACTTTTTGAGAAACGCCTTCCGCTTTGTACTTCATTCGAATTTGTCTCTCTTTTTTTGTTGTCACTAACTTAATCGCAAAAGGTTGAATGATTGGCACAAGCGCCATGTAAGAGTAAGCCGCAACGGTAATTGGTCCTAATAAATCGGGAGCCAACTTGTTAGCCACAAAAATCGAGGTTGGACCATCTGCTGCACCGATAATACCAATGGATGCTGCTTGTTCAATCGTAAATCCAAACAAAACCGCAACAACGATAACAAAGAAAATACCGAATTGAGCTGCTCCACCAAACAAAAGCATGAATGGATTCTTTAATAGTGGGCCAAAATCAATCATAGCTCCGATACCAATGAAGATTAATAAAGGAAACAGTTCTGTTTCAATTCCTGCTTCAAACAGTACATTGAGAACTCCTGTTGGCCCACCTGGTTGAGTGATCATTCCAGAGTTAGGAAAGTTGACTAAGATTGCTCCTAGTCCCATAGGTACTAGTAAAGTTGGTTCGAATTCTTTCTTGATCCCTAAGTACATTAGTGTTAAGCCGATAAGCATCATCGCTACTTGAGGTAGTGTGATTGATGTCAAACCTTCATATATAATATGCATTTTATTGAATTGTCACAATGAGTTCTGAAACATCAATTGCGACTCCTTTCGTAACAGCAACACTCGTAATCGTTCCATGGATTGGTGATACTATTTCATTTTCCATTTTCATCGCTTCAAGAATCACTAGAGGGTCATTTTCCTTCACAACATCTCCTACTTTAACAAACACCTCCAAGATATTTCCTGGCATTGGTGCCTCTACACGAACCCCTTCTGCTTTTTGTTGAGGAACCACAACAACGGGCTCAGACGTAGCAGCAGGTGCTGCTTGTACTGTTGAGACTGGTTGGGCTTTTTGGACAGGTGCACTTTGAGGTGTTAATTCTTCCATTTCAACAAGGTATTCTTTGTTATTGATTTTAATTCTAAACTTTCTTAACATAATTGTTCTCCTTCTCCTACTTGATTAATTGATACACAGCGAAATTTACTATGTGGTTTGTCACTGGCTAAAACAGCAGAAACGATTGCGATTGCTCTTTCTTTATCAACATCAATTTCTTGAATTGAGCTGATTTTAAAGCTTGAGTGAGGATGATCATTGGCTGCAATACTAGTTGTGATAGCAGCTACCAACTCCTTCTCATCTTGATCAACGCCTTCTCTTGTTAACAACACTCTATTTTCTTGAATAGGTGTGGTAATACTTTCTTTTATTACAGTCGGTTGTTTGTTCTTTCTTTTCTTTCTAAACCAAAGCACGGAGCTCTCCTTTCTATTTTCTTGATTTTATTATACTCAAAGACTTGACACAATGTTGTTCTTTCAATGTTTTTTAGTACTAACTTTGATAATTTAATAATAAAGTAAGCCCTTTCATGATATAATATTATCAAATATAAAGGAGAATAAACATGGCTACAGTAGAAAAATTTGAATCACATACAATTCGTGACACAAATCCACTGTTGTCTCCACTGAAAACACTGATTGAGACAACATTTTACCGAAACAATGTCAGAAAAATAGACACTTTATCTCAAGCATATAAACTGGCGAAAGAACATCCACGAACCATCGTGACAGATATCCCTATCAAACATACCCACGAGTTAGGACTTCCTGAAGATGCTACTATTTTGGTCGAAAATAGTGGCAAAATAGTTGGTCGCTCCGCAAAAGCTCGTCGGATTGTCAATCAAAACAAAGAAGAAGACAAACTGCTTAGTGACTTAATCAAAGACAGCATGAAAGATAATTATAATCGACAATTTTATCATGCAACTGCTGTTGTTGGTCTTGACCAAGATTTTATGGTCAAAGCTCATTTGTGTATCAATGATAATCAAGCCAATAACTTATTATCCTGGTTACTAAATTTCCAAATTTTCAATGATGAATACAAGAAACTTTATAATGAGTCGGTTCAATATTTAGAAAACGATATTTACGTATATTTTGATTCTGAATGGCAGCATCCTAACTATCCTCTTGGTTTAAGCTACTTTGATCCTCTTCATAATGTTGTCTGTATTTTAGGGATGAATTATTTTGGAGAATTAAAAAAAGGAACATTAACTCTTGCATGGGCTACTGCATATCGACATGGATTTGTAAGTTGTCATGGAGGTTTAAAACTTTTCAAGAAAACAGATCACAATTACGTTGCTAGTTTCTTTGGTTTATCTGGATCAGGAAAATCAACGTTAACCCACGCAAAACATGATAACAAATTTGATATCCAAGTGCTTCATGATGATGCCTTTATTATTAATATAAACAACGGCTCAAGTATTGCTTTAGAACCATCTTATTTTGATAAGACCCAAGATTATCCGACAGGCCATCCCGAACAAGACTATTTCTTAACTGTTCAAAATGTTGGGGTCACTTTAAATCTAGACTTAAAACGTGTTTTAGTGACTCAAGATATTCGTAACGGAAATGGTCGTACGGTTAAGTCGCGTTACTCAACTTTAAATCGGGTCGATAAAATCAATGAACCAATCAATGCGGTCTATTGGATTATGAAAGACGATAGTCTACCACCACTTTTAAAAATTAATGATCCGATTCTAGCAAGTACTTTTGGTCTAACATTAGCAACCAAACGAACAACTGCTGAGACAGGAGTCATTGATCCCAATGCATTAGTCATTGAACCTTATGCTAATCCATTTAGAGTGTATAATCTTTTGGATGATTACAACCGTTTTAAAGAACTCTTCATGAAGGGCGATGTTAGCTGTTACGTTATCAATACTGGTTACTATTTAGAACAAAAAATACCCAAAGAAGTTACTTTAGAAATTATTGAAAATGATGTGAATGGAACCAATGAATTTAGACCATTTATTAATCATCCTCAAATCGAATACGCAATGGTTGAAGGCTTTGAAATTCCTGAGAATAAAGGTTATTTTGAAACAATTAAAAAACGGATGCAATACCGGATTGACTTTATTAATCAACACAATCTAGAGCATCCAAATGATCGATTGCCAGACGAAACACTAGCAGCTATTGAATCAGTAACTAAATTTATCTAAACGTTTAAAAACTAGTAAAGATAGTGCAATACTTAGACAATCATTCAATAGGAAAACAATCCAGTAAGAATACAGAAATTGTTCAATTGGTTGTGTAATATGCATTACTTTTGTAAGAATCATGAATAAATATGGTAAACCCATCATATAGAGACTAAGATATCCTAGTAGAACCGCTAATAAAGGATGCTTAGTCTTTTTATATGTCGTATTGGTTACAGTGACACAAACAAGAAAACCCAAGACAAATCCAAAACTAGGTCGAAAGATGTATTCGAATCCACCTCCACCACTAAAGACTGGAACTCCTAACAAACCAATCAGAATGTAAAGAGATACAGTAAGAATGGCTTGTTTTGCCGAAAATAGTAGCCCTATTAATAAAACAATTAAGAACTGAAAAGTAATCGGTACTAAACCAATTGGGACCTTTATATAAGCAGCAATACTTAATAACGCAATCATCATTGCTGATTGTAACCATTGTTTAGTTGTCAACATGTAGTGATACCTCTCCTGCTTGTAATTCTAAGACTTGTCCATTTTCATCATGAACAACCAAATGTCCCCATTCATTGATAGATTTAACAAGATACTTACTTTTTTGATAGTGAATAGTCTTGTTTAACAACATATTTCGTTTTGAATAATCCTCAATTAAATCTAAACGATCTTTATTAATCATTTCAAGCCGTTTATAAAATGAGTTGCTGATTTCAGCAATCAAGCGATGAACCTCTATCGGTTTGTTTAAAGAAATCATGATGTCTTTTAATTCATTAGGAATATTAGTAACAAATAAGTTAATCCCAATTCCTACAATCAAATACTGTAATTGTTGAGAAGTTACCTCAAAGGAAGCTTCGCTTAAGATACCACTGAGCTTTTTTTTCTGATAATAGATATCATTTAACCATTTAATTTCTAAATGGACATCACAAAGATTCTCTATGGCATCGATAACACCTAAACAGGCAGCTATGGTTAGTAGTTGTGTTTGTTTCATGTCATCAAAATGAGGTTTGATTAAATAGCTTAAATAGATTCCTTGATGCTTCGGTGAATAGAAACTACGACCATATCTACCCCTTCCTGCTGTTTGATAGTCGCTAACAACTAACGTATTCTCACTCAAGTGACCATATGTTCTCTTGATATAACTATTGGTTGAATCAACTTCGTCTAATAGGATGATATCACTCAAATTTGCCGTTAAATGTCTTTTGATTGCTGAAAGAGAAACTAAATGATCATAGCCAACTAATCGATATCCTTTATTAGTTCTCGACTCAATTTGATAGCCTTGTTTTCTTAGTTTCTCAATCTGTTTCCAAACATTCGCTCTAGTCGTTTTTAATTGTTCTGCTAAGAGTTCACCACTAATGAACTCATTAAAGTTGTTTTCTAAGAGTTGTTTTATCATATCTTCATTGTAAACTATTTTTGAACAATGTGGATACATTTCTGTCAAAAGTACAACACAAAAACATGATAGAATAACGTTATGAATCGACAAAATATATTAACGATGGCACAACTTAAATGGATTGGCATTATTACAATGCTAATTGATCATATTGGTGCTATTCTGATAGAACCAGTATTAATTGAACAAGGAGTTAATTTTTCAGGACCACTTTCTCAAAGTCCGCTTTTTGTTTTGTACATAATCTGTAGGTTGATTGGTCGGATTGCTTTTCCATTGTTTGCGTTTGGAGTTTCAGAAGGAATTCTTCATACTCGTTGTTTACCAAAGTATGCCTTAAGAATGGGGATTTTTTCTCTTGTGTCGGAACCGTTTTTTAATCTAGCTGTAAGTGGAGACATCTTCTATCCATCTTATCAAAATGTTATGGCAACTTTTTTTATCGCCATTGTTACGATATATCTTTTTCAACGTCTAGAAAAAACAACATTTGGAAACTGGGTTGCCTTATTCATTGGGCTCTTGACCGCTTATTTTTTGAATACAGATTACGGTTGGATTGGGGTTTTAATGGTTTTTTGTTTTTGGTACTATAATAACAATAACTTGTTAAGAAATATCACTTCTGGATTATTGATGGTTCCTCAAGCAACTGCTATCTTCTCCATTCTTTTAATTGAAAAATATAACGATAAAAAAGGGACAGGAAACAAGCTTTTCTTCTATGTTTTCTATCCCCTTCATTTATTTATTCTTTACTTAATTGCGACAGTTATTTAACACCTTTAACTTTAGTCCAATATTCAGAAACAATTTCTTTTGTTTTAGAGTTAAATTTGTATTCTTCATCATTTGGATTATTAGACTCTAAATATGAATTGTATCCTTCAAAATCTCCACCTGGACCAGTTACCACATCGTATACCGATTGAATAGGTGTACTATATCCAACTTCAATTGTATTTGCTAAAGCAACATCATGTTCTAACATATAGTTCATCCATTTATGTGCGAGTTCTGCATTATCAGCATTTTTAGGAATAACCATTGCATCTTGCCAAACATTACTTCCCTCTTTTGGAACATAGTATGCCATCTCTTCATTTTCAGACATAATATACGTTGCATCTCCTGAGTAAATATTCGCAATATCTTTGTTACCACTGACCATAGAATCAATGACTGAATCATCAACAAATACTGGGTTCATGGTTTGATTGAGTTCTATTAACCAGTTGTATGCATCTTCCAATTCCTTTTGATCTTCAGTATTTACTGAATACCCTAAAGCCTTAAGAGCAACCATGAAGGCATCTCTTTCAGAATCATAGAAGAAAATGTTTCCAGCATAATCAGTGTCTTTAAAAATTTCCCAACCTTTGCTTTCAACAGTTTGTGGGTTTACAGTTTCTTTATTGTAAAGAATTCCAACAGTTCCCCAAAAATAAGGTACACTGTATTCCATGTTTTTGTCATATTCTTTATTGATTGTGGTATTCATTAAGTTTGATACATTTGGTACTTTTGTTAAGTCAATTTTTTGCAACAAATCTTCTTCAATCAACCGTTGAATCATGTAATCACTCGGAACCAAAACATCATAGCTAGCTCCTGATGATAGTTTTGTATACATGCTTTCATTGCTATCAAATGTTTCATAAATTACTCGGACACCGTATTCATTTTCAAAATCGGATATGACGGATTTGTCTATGTATTCACCCCAACTGAATACTTTTAGTGTTTCTTTGGATGAGTTGTTTGAGCTACAACTAGCCAAAACAAGAGCAATAATTAGTAAACTAAAGAGTTTCTTTGTTAATTTCATTTTGATTTTTTCCCTTTTCTTTAATATATGGTACAACGTTTATAGTAATTAGAACAATGGTAATGACCAACACCAAAATGCTTGACAACGCATTAATCGTCGGATTAATTCTTTTACTCATTGTGTAGACAAGAATCGAAATGTTTTTGACTCCATTTCCTGTAACAAAGTAAGAAATGACAAAATCATCAAAAGCCATGGTAAATGCTATTAACGCTCCAGAAATAATTCCTGGGGTAATTTGAGGAATAATAACCTTACTTAATGCTTGAACAGGAGTTGCTCCTAAATCTAATGCTGCTTCTGTTAAGTTTGGATCTAAACTTCTAATTTTTGGTAAAACCGATAAAATAACATAAGGAATACTAAATGTTATATGAGCAAGTAACATTGTTAAATAGCCAGCCTCAATTTTCAGAAAGACAAATAGAAGCATCAGTCCAATTGCTGTAACAATTTCTGGATTCATAATTGGGAAGTCATTGACCCATAACATAATGTCTTTAACAATTTTTCTTGATTTACTCAAACCAATTGCTGTAATTGTCCCTACAATTGTTGATACTAGCGTCGAAATAATTGCAACCGAGAAAGAAGTGACAACTGCATCCATTACATCTCTATCTTTAAACAACCGTTCATACCATCCTAATGAAAATCCTTCAAACGAAGATAAAGATTTTGAGCTATTAAAACTAAAGATAATCATTATGAGTATTGGCAAATAAAAGAAAGAAAGTACTACTCCAATAGATAAGCGGGACAACCACTTACGCTCTTTAAGACCTACCATTGACGTGCTCCTTTACTATTTTTGTCTTCAACATCTTTATCGAAATGTTTGGTTATCGCCATGGTTACAATAATGATGACTGTCATAATTAAGGAAATAGCGGATCCGAAGTTCCAGTTTCCTGCACTTCCAAATTGGTTCTCAATTAAGTTTCCAATTAACATATAGGAGCCTCCTCCTAATAGTTTTGGAATAACAAAACTTGAAACAGCTGGTAAGAAGACTAATGTGATACCTGTCATAACCCCTGGAATAGAAAGTGGAAAAATGACTTTACTAAAGGTTTGTTTCCAATTGGCTCCTAAATCATAGGAAGCTTGAATTATACTTTGATCCATCTTTGCTAATTGAGTATGAATACTAATAATCATGAAAGGTAGATAATTGTAGACCATTCCTAAGATGACAGCAAAATCTGTGTAGAGCATTTCTATGCGATTAAACCCTAGCATCACCAAAATATTGTTAATAATTCCGTTGGTTGAAAGAAGAGAAATCCAAGAATACGTTCGAATTAACATATTAACCCACATAGGCATTGTGATTAACAGTATCAATAACATTTGAGAACACTCACCTTGTTTGGTAATAAAATACGCAATTGGATAGCCCATAAGTAAACAAAAGATTGTTGTTATTAGTGCAATCTTTAGTGATTGTATCAAAATATTGATGAAGACAGGATCAAAGAATCGTATAAAGTTATCTAGGGTAAATTGAATGGTTACAATATCGTTTCCTTTTTTTGTGAACGCATATAGAGCAATCAGCAACATTGGGAAGGCAATAAAGACAACCATAAACACTCCGTGCGGAATGACCAACCTTTTGAAAGCTTTCATGTTAATACATCTCCATTGGCCACATCACATGTAAGTCTTCAGGACCAAATTGAATGGATATTTCTTCTCCTACTAATGCTAAATCTGTGGAGTGAACGATATAATTTCTAAATTCTGTTTCAATTAAGTATTCATAATGAACCCCTTTAAAGACAAGCGACTTAATAACACCATTAAAGACCCCTTGATCAGGCTCTGCTAGATCAATATCTTCAGGACGAATGACTAATTCTATTGTTTCATTTTCTCCAAAACCATAATCGACGCAATCGAGTTCTTTGCCGTCTAATAAAACTTTGTAATCTTCGATCATTAATGCTTCGATGATATTAGATTCCCCAATAAAATCAGCGACAAATCTATTCTCAGGTTCGTTATAAATGTCAATAGGCGTTCCAATCTGTTGAATTTCGCCATTATTCATGACAACTACTTTGTCACTCATCGTTAGTGCTTCTTCTTGATCGTGAGTTACATAAATAAAGGTGATTCCAACTTCTTTTTGAATCTTCTTAAGTTCTATTTGCATTTCTTTACGTAATTTAAGATCTAGTGCTCCTAATGGTTCATCCAGCAATAGAACCATAGGTTCGTTGACAAGTGCCCTAGCGATGGCGACACGTTGTTGTTGACCTCCAGAAAGTAGTGTTACAGCTCTGTTTTCGTAACCTTCTAAGTTTACTAACTTTAGCATACGTTCGACTTTTTGTTTAATACTTGATTCATCTAGTTTTTTGATTCGTAATCCAAATGCGATATTGTCATAGACATCCATGTGCGGAAAGAGTGCATACCTTTGAAATACAGTATTGATTTCTCTTTTATATGCTGGAAGGTTAGAAATCTCGATGTCTTCGAAATAAACACTTCCTTCTGTTTGATCTAAGAATCCACCTAAGATTCTTAATAATGTTGTTTTTCCACATCCTGAAGGCCCTAGCAATGTTACGAATTCATTTTCATTAATATCTAGATTAATTCCTTTTAATACAAGCTGTCCGTCAAAATCCTTGACGATATTTTTAAATTGAATTAGTTTTTTCATATCTTCTCCCTAAAATATTGGAGGTGTACTCACCCACAGAATTTCACTTTCTCTTTTTGATTCATTAACTAGTCGATGACTTGTGTTGCCTTTTAAATAAAAGGTTTCTCCTTTTTTTACAATTTGTTTCTTTCCATCGATTTCAAGTGACACCTTTCCTGACAAGACATATCCAAACTCTTCTCCTTCATGAGGGTTAATCATCATGGACGATCCCCCTTCATTCAGTAATAAACGAATTGGTTCCATCTTGTTTTTTTGCGCATTAGGAACAATCCAATCGATTGTATAATTCTCTTGTTTATCGACAAAAAAATCTTCTTTACCAAAAACGACTTGATCATTTGTTTCGTCCATAAAGAATTGAGATAATGTCACACCTAGTGCTTCAACGATATCTGCTAATGTAGAAATCGATGGAGATGTTAAATCATTTTCTAGTTGAGAGAGAAAACCTTTGGTTAACTCTGTTCGACTTGCTAACTCTTCTAATGTTAAACCGTTTTTTGTCCGGTACTTTCGAATACGTTGTCCTATTTGCATAAGTGCCCCCTTCGGTTTAGTAATACTAAACTTAATTTCAAGTTAAACTAAACCCTTCTCTATTATACACAACTTTTTGATGTATGCAACCATTAAACAAATTGTTTAGCAAATTTAAACACTAACCCATTTTTGTAAACGCTTTATTGAATAAACAAATAAAAAGCACTCCCTAGGAGTGCTTGATATCGCTATTTAGCTTTGGCAATAAATTGTTGAAGCATTGGCTTCGCTTGATAACCCATTGTTTGAGCAACCGCTTGTCCATCTTTAAATAAATAAAGAGTTGGAATCGATTGAACTTTAAAATGTTGAGCTAACGCTTGTTCATTGTCAACATTTACTTTGACAATTGTCACTGAAGGATCTTCCTTAGCTACTTCTTCTAGTACTGGTCCTAACATTTTACATGGGCCACACCAGTCGGCATAAAAATCCACTAATACGACCCCTTCTTTAATTAATTCATTAAAATTTTCACTTGTTGCATATTTCATTTATTTTCTGTCTCCTTAACTTCACTGATAGTATAACGAATTCCTTATATTCTGTCATCTGAATTGCTCACTCAATTAAACCATATTTTTTTAAAGCATGAGCAATGCCGTTTTCATTGTTGGATAAAGTAATATCGTCTGCATTCTGTTTTACTTTTTGCATCGCATTACCCATTGCAATTCCTAATCGTGCACTCTTAATCATTTCGATATCATTTTCTGCATCACCAAAAACAATCATATTTTCAAAACCAAAACCAAGTTTATTTGAAAGTGAATTGATACCATGAGCTTTATTAATCCCTTTAGGCATTATATCAGCCCATGCTCTTGAAATTCGGATAATGTCTAGTTCACAGAAATTTTCATTTAATTGATTCACCATTTTATCCATTCCCTTGGTTAAACGGATGTATCCAGCTTTAGAGACAGGGAATGTTAGTTCGTCACGCTTATGAATAATTTCAATTTTTTGGTCCGGACTAAATCGAAAATCACCAAATAATGTAAAGGTAATATTTCTCATATCTGAATACTTTTTCTTCGCAATTATATAGTAATAAATTGGCATAGCCCATCTCAATTTTATTGGTATATGGATTTGAAATCCTTTTTCAGATTCAAACACCCCTAGATGTCGATACCTTTTAAAGTAATCAAAAATTTCCAAAGCTTGACTATCACTGATACCAGAAAATTCTTGTATCTCGGCGTTACTAAGATCGACAGTGACTAATCCGTTTTGACAAACAGCATAACCATTGTGTTGTCTCATTTGTAAAGAGTCAATAATTTCTTCTAGCATAAACAAAGTGCGCGAAGATGCTAAGATTAATTTAATGCCTCTTTCTTGAAGTTCAATTAAGGCATTTCTTGTTTCATTCAAGATTTTCTTTTTAGAGGTAAGTAATGTACCATCTAAATCACAGACAACAGCTTGTATTTCTCTCTTATTCATGTAGTTTCTTTGCTGCAGCTTCATCAACAATCACAAGAACATTTGGATGATTTTGAAGAGCCGTACATGGAAATTGCGAAGAAACTTTGCCTTTTACCATTTGGTAAACAGCTTCTTGCTTGTTTTCTCCGGTAGCTAAGACAAGGATTTGATTCGCCTTCATAATAGAAGCAATACCCATGGTAATTGCTTGTGTAGGAACATCCTCTATCGAATCAAAGAAACGAGCGTTATTTTCACGTGTATTTTGATCAAGTTCAACGATATGTGTCACTGAATCAAAATCCTCTCCAGGTTCATTGAATCCAATATGGCCATTTTCACCAAGTCCAAGTAACTGTAAATCAATGTGCAATGTATCAAGAAGATTTTCATATTCCTTAGCATTTTGTTGTAAATCGCCATGAGAAACAGGGACATGGGTATTGGATTTATCAATATCAATAAAATTGAAGAGTTGATTATTCATAAATTCTCGATATGTTTCTTTATGGCCTACAGGTAACCCGACATATTCATCAAGATTCACTGAAGTTACATGTTTGAAAGAAATTTGACTCTTTTGATATCCTTCAATTAAATTTTGATACAATTTTATCGGAGTCGATCCCGTCGCAAGACCTAGCACTGCATTTGGTTTTTCTGATAATAGTTTTTCATAAAAGCGATATGCTGTATCTGCTACTGCTTGTGCATCTTTTTCAATATAAACTTTCATTCTTTCTCCTTGTAATGGTGATGATTTACAAACCATAAATTTTAATTGTCCTGCCATATTCTCAATTTCAATTTTGTAACTTTCTTTAAGTTCTCCATCTAATCCATATCTTAGAGGTTCATCGGAAGAAATAGTTAAGTGATTACTCTTTAGAAAATGAACTCTTTTTTCGTTGATGTGGTTTCCTTTTTTGTATTTAGATAATAAAGAAACAATCCTAGGTACTGACATCTTTTCTGCCCAACAGATATCAAACATGCCATCTTGAATTTCTGCAAACGGAGTCGGTGTATAACCATTTCCATAATATTTTCCATTCATCACTGTTAATAGCATCATATCCTTTTCAACGATTTCATTGGTTGTATGATTTTCAATACGATTGATATGTACCTTTGGTTTTTGAATCGTTTTCATGATGGAATAAGCGTATAAGAAACGATTTGGTATTCGTCCACGATTCTTATTAAACTCAACTAGTACATCTGCATCCAGACCCATGTTACAAGAATTAATAAATCGTTCTGAATTCACACGTCCATAATCAATGTTGACAATTTTTCCTTCAATCGTCGAGATAACTAGTGATTCTAAGTCAATATTTTTTTTGTAACCCAGCATCTTGAAGAAATCATTTCCCGATCCAATAGGTATTTGAGCCAGAGTTGCTCCAGCTTGAAGTCCATTGAGTACTTCGTTTAAAGTTCCATCGCCACCACAGGCAACAAAACAACAAGACGTAGCATTAGGATAATTGGCAGCGATATCTTTGGCGTGACCAGTATATTCTGTCAGCACTAAATCATAATCAAAGATAGGATGATTTTTAGCATAAATCTTGACGATATCAACTACACTTTGATATTGTGCTTTTCCAGAAATCGGATTAATAATAAAAACAAACTTCATTCTTTATTCTCATAAGCAATTTCGCCTAAAACAAAGGTACAAGCAACATTGTAATCGTCCTGCAACACAACAATATCCGCATCGTATCCAGCTCTTAAATATCCTTTTGAATTATCTAAACCTAACAATGTTGCCGGATTTGTACTTGCTGCATTCAAAGCATATTCCCAATCAAGTCCTACTTTTTCAATAATATTCTTAACACCAATATTCGTTAACAGAGTCGACCCAGCCAATGAACCCGTCCCATCTTGAAGATAAGCACTTCCGTTCTCAGCAATTTTAATAGGGTGACCTCCAAAGATGTATTCGGATCCAATTGGTTCGCCTTTACCAATTAAAGCATCTGTAATTAAAATGACTTTGTCTTTGCCTTTCGCAACCATGTAATTATTCACTGCCGCAAAGTTCGCATGATTTCCATCAACAATAATTTCTCCAAAAACATCATGGAAACGGAGTGAAGCGCCTTGGACATTCATATCGCGATGATGATAACGACTCATTCCATTGTAGACATGGGTAAATGATTTTGCTCCATTTCCAACTGCTAAAAGTGCTTCTTCATAATTTGCTCCGGTATGACCCAAAGAAACAACAATGTCTTGACTACTTAAGTAATTCATCAGTTGATAATCTTCATCTTTTTCACACGCCATTGTAATGAGTTTAATTAAATTATTAGAAGCCGCTTGATATCGTTTAAATTGCTCAACATCCGGTTTAACAATATATTCTTCAGGCTGTGCACCTTTAAATGCAACATTTAAATAAGGACCCTCAAAATGTACCCCTAAAATCCTAGCGCCACTTTCTTGTTTTTCTTTAACTGCAGCTACATTTTGTAGAGCTTTTGTTAATACTTCTTCACTTTGAGTGATTGTTGTAGGTAAAAAACTAGTAACCCCTTCTTTAGGAAGGTTTTCATACAGATTAATTAGTCCTGATTCATAAGCATCATTCGTGTCAAACCCGTAACCTCCATGAATATGAATGTCAATAAAGCCTGGAACAATTCTCATGTCACCAAAATCTTTGTCAACAGCTTTTGAATTATAAGAATGAATAGCTTTTATTTTAGATCCTTCAAGTTCTATTTGAAAAGGCAGAAATTGGCTTGCGAGCCATACTCTTGTACTTTGAATAATCATAACAGTTCCTTCTTTCATCACATTTTATTATAGACTTTTTCATAGAACTTTTCCACTCACAAATAGAAGAAGCTGCTTAGAAAGCTCAACACATATTAATTACATTTTTACTTGCAATTAATATTTCTCTATGGTATCCTAGTAAAGCAAGTTAATGGAAGGGGGTTACGGAATGTCAAGAGTATGTGCCGTATCAGGAAAAAGAGCTATGTCAGGGAACAAACGTTCTCACTCATTGCGTGCGACTCGTCGCAAGTGGAATGTTAACCTTCAAAAGGTAACGGTATTGGTTGATGGTAAGCCACAACGTATCCGTATTTCTACCCGCGAATTAAAGAAATTAAAAGCTCAAACAGTCTAGTTCATTCATGATGACATGGACTTTCTGAGTTAAACAATCACTTTATTGAGTTAGATTCAACTAAAAAGGAAGCTTAGTCTTCCTTTTTTTGTATATCTTTGGACTGAATCATTAAGACTTTACCACTGTGTACAATTAACTTTGCTTTCTCATAAAGCAACTCATTAGATAAAGCAAACAAATCATCGTGTTTTAAAGGATACTGGTCCAAAGCATATTTAAAACCAATTAAACTAATGACTGCTTCATTTAAACTAAAGAAAGAGACATACTGAAACTCATTTCTAATAATTGGATATGTTCCTTCTCTTTTTACTTCGATTTGATTTTGCTCATCCAAAAAGACAAGACGATTATCATTCTTTAATAATTGGATATTTACATATAGATGATCAAACCTTCCACCTAACCCACCATACACATACACTTTTTCATAACCGTGCGTACGATTAAGGGCTGCTTCAAAATCAGATTCATCTTTTTCCTTTTGTAATACAATCATTTCATTAGAATGTTTTTTAATTACCTCTAGATCCTCTTTGTCAACAGAGTCGAAATCTCCAATCGAAAGTCTCATTTGAATACCTTGTTGAGCAAGGAGCTTTGCACCATGATCAACACCGATAAGATCTCCTATTAATAATTCTTTATCGATTGTTTTTATGTTACCTAAAACCAGTGTTACAGATTCCATAAAGAATCAACTCTCTCTATGATGTCTGCTTTAAAAATATAAGAACCAGCTACCAAAACATCTGCTCCAGCATCTAAAACAAGTTTTGCGGTTTCTTGATTAATACCACCATCAACTTCAATTAAATAGTTGTAATTATTTGTATCTCTTAATTCTTTTAACGTTCTTATCTTGTCTAGAGATTCCATCATAAACAATTGTCCACCAAAACCAGGTTCAACAGACATCACCAAGACCAAATCTACTTCTTCAAGTAGAGCCTGGTACTCCATAATATCGGTACTGGGTTTACTTGTGATTCCTGTTTTTACTCCTTTTTTCTTTAACTCTAGAATAAAGTTGAGCGCATCTTCAGCATCATCAAAACACTCCCAATGAACAGTAATTAAGTTTGCTCCATTTTCAATAAACTCGTTGGCATATTTCTTTGGGTTAGAAATCATTAAATGGACATCCAAAAGATTGTTAGTTAACTTAGACAGTCCTCTCAAGATATCTGGGCCAAAAGTAATATTTGGAACAAAGTGTCCATCCATCACATCAAAATGTAACCACTGGGCTTTTGATTCATTCAGCAATTTCATTGATTCTTCTACTTTTGAATAGTCCATTGATAGGACTGATGGCGCAATGATCATAATTAATCCTCCTTCATTTCATCGAGTACTTTTAAATAATTATTGTATCGAATTTCAGAAATTAAACCTTGTTTGACTGCATCTTTTATACCACATTGTGGTTCACTGACGTGTAAACAATCATTGAACTTACAACTTTGATACGCTTTAAAGTCAAGAACAACTATTGAAAGTTTACGCTTTGAATCATTTTCAAAACTGAGTGTCGAGAATCCAGGTGTATCAGCTACATAACCCTCACCAATTTCGAACAAAGTCGTGTTGGTCGTTGTATGTTTTCCTCGCCCTAACGCTTTGGATATTTTTTGAGTTTTAAGCATCAAATCACTATCCAATCGATTTAGTAATGTTGATTTACCAACACCTGAGTTCCCTGATAAAACACTTATCTTTTTTTTAAGGTAAGATTTAAAGTCGTTAATAGAGCCTTCTTTTTCAACAAGAACTACATCATAACCACTGTGTTGATAATCTTCAATAAAACGATAAACATAGTGATCTTTAGGTATCAGGTCAAGTTTTGTGAATACGAGAATTGGGTGAATATTAGCTAGATTCGCTTTAAAAATCATTTTGTCACACAACAAGGAATGAAAATCTGGTTCGACACAACTTATAACAATAAAAACTTGATCGACATTGACAATATTTGGACGGTATAAACGATTAAATCGCTCCAGTATTTCTTGAATGCCAAATTTATCACCCATTTCTTCGACAATAACATGATCGCCTACCAAAGGTGTTTTGCCTAAACGTAATTTTCCCATCGCAAAAGCCTCTACAAGTCGACCATCTTCAAGATAGACTTGGTACAGCTTTGAGCTTGTACGAATTATTTTCCCTTGATAGATCATGGTTGAGGATTAGGTTCCGGAGTTGGATCTTCTACAACTATCTGTTGTAGTCCATTGATAGCGTTTAACAAATTGTCATAGGCATCGTCGACTTGTTTTTGTTTTGCATCGGGATTGTTCATAACTAACAGTGAGTTTTGTTTTGCTAGATTCAAAATATGAACCGATTCAGCTGTTTTATCACTTAAATCAATTAATTGAGCATCATTGAGTAAAGTTTCTAACTTTACCTTATCTACTTTCACGATTGTTCTTTCCGTCTTAGTAAAGTAAGTCAACTCTATAATTGCTCCGGAAGTTTGGGTATAGGATGATCCTACCGTTGGAGTAACCCTTGTGATGACTTCAAACTCTGTTTTCTCCCATACTTCATCGCTCAATGTGCTTGAATCAATTGCATTAAATAAGACAGTTGCGCCTTTTTCTTTTAGTAGAGTTTCTGCTTCTAAATAATTCATACCGATGAGTTGTACCGGAATTTGAAAAGTAACCGGCCGAGATACTATTAATTTGAGGTCGTATCTTTTGTTTGGAGAAATCTTTTCATTTGGACTTAAGTTTTCTTGTCTTAAAACAATTCCTTCATCAACTTCTTTACTCGATTCATATTCAACGATTAAATTGATATTCAACTGCGTACGCAACATTTCTCTAACTTCTTCCAATGATTTTTCTGAATAATCTTCAATTACATAATAGGTTCCTTCCGAAACAATTAGCTGAATGATATCTCCCTCTTTAACTAATTCATTTGCACTTGGAATGGTATTAATAACATTGTCTTTTTCAATGGTTTCATGAACTTCGTACAGATAGGTAGGATTCACCGTTAAGCCTAATTGTTTTAATTTGCTAGTGACTTCAGAAATTGATTGACCGCTATAATTTGATAAGTTAAAACTTTTTTTATTATTCGCCGATGGAATTAATGATGAGATTAATAACAACAAAATTGCAATCAAACTAGTGGCAATAACGCCAATCAATATCTTATTTTTAAGTGATAGCTTTGAATCAACTGTTTCTGGTTCGATAAGTTCTTTGTCCGCAAAAACCTTTGTTTCTTGACTTAATTCAGAAGATAGAGGGGTATGTTCTAAGATTAGTTTCTTATCATTTAAGTGTTCTGGCTCTAAAGCAACCCGAAGATCTTTAAGCATCTCTTGGATTGTTTTGTAACGTTGCTCTCTATTTTTAGCAGTTGCTTTAATAATTATATTTTCTATCGATTGTTCGATAGAGTTGTTATACTCTCTAACTCCCCGCATTTTTTCATTCATATGTTTTAATGCGACTTGAACTGCAGCATCTCCTTTATAGGGAACTTCTCCGGTTAACATTTCAAAAAACACAATACCCAAGGAATAGATATCTGATTGGATACTTGCTTGATGGCCTTTGGAACATTCAGGTGCTAAGTAATGAACACTCCCCATCACTGAATCGTGTTGAGTTAATTGGATGGATCCTTGGATACTTGCAATCCCAAAATCAGCTACTTTAGCTGTTCCATCCGCCTTAACGATGATATTTTGAGGTTTGACATCTCGATGGATGACCCCAGCTTTGTGAGCACAGTCAATACCTTCTAAAATTTGGATCATTAAGAAAACAGCTTCTTTTTTCTCAATGAATCCTCGCTGAACAATAAGCTCTTTTAAAGTTTGACCATGAACATATTCCATAACAATAAATGGGCGGTTGGCTGCTTCTCCAACATCATAAATCGTTGTAATATTTGGATGTTGAAGATTGGCTGCAGCATCTGCTTCACGACGAAAACGCAGTTTCGCAACTGCATCATTAGAGAGTTCTGAAAGTAGTATTTTAATGGCACACTCTCTTTTCAAGACATTGTCATACGCTAAATAGACATCGGCCATTCCACCTTTACCAATTTTTTCTAGGATTGTATAGCGTTTCAATTGAAGATTATCCATGACGATTCTCCACTAAAATAAAGGTAAAGTTATCATAAGCACCACTCTGAATAACCTCTTTATTTAACTTTTCTATTTTTTCTTCTAAACTAATGTTTTCTTTTAAAATTGCTTCAATAATTTCGTGTTCAACATATCCCGACAAACCATCGGTACATAAAAGTAACATGTTATAAGGAAGGATGATTTCTGCAAGATCAAAACGTGCTTTCATGTAAATCCCTACAGCATTAGTAACAGCATGTTTGGCAGGATGATTTTGAGCTTCTTTAATAGTCAATTCTCCTTTTATGACAAGATCATTGACTAAAGAATGATCGGTACTTAACTGAACCAATCGTTGTCGATGATCTAGTTTATACAATCTTGAATCCCCAATATTAATATAGAAATCTCCAAATGGTGTTAGCAACGCAAAGATGCATGTTGTAGCCATTCCAGAAAACCCATTGTTACCATGAGAAGCTTTGTATAAATCAAGATTTAACTCGCTAATTAATTTAACTGCCCATTTTTGATAAGCTTGTAAACTGTGTTGTCTTTCTAAAGCATCAAAAGCTAGCGAAAAACCATCAGCAATCATTGATGAAGCCACATCTCCTGCTTGTGCTCCTCCAACACCATCTAATACTATCAATCCATAAACATCAAGTTCAGTATTTTCTTTAATAACAAAGCGATCTTGGTTGCTAGAACGCACTAAACCAATTTGAGTATTACCAAGTATTTTCATAGTTAGTTTGTTCCTTTCTCTACTTTTATACGTAATTGACCACAAGCAGCATCAATATCTGCGCCATGTTCTTTTCGAAGTGTACACTGGATTTTACGTTTCATCAAATAATCATAAAAACGCATCGATTGTTTGAAATCACTTTGGCTAAAACTATGCTCATCGACCGGGTTATAAGGAATAAGATTAATGTAAGCATTCATCCCGCCTACTAAATCAGCGAGTTGTTTCGCATGCTCCAGAGTGTCGTTAACATCTTTTAATAAAATATATTCAAACGTTAATCGTCTAGAATTCTTAGCTAAATAATAGTGCAAGGACTCAAACAATTCAGCTAGTGGAAACGCTTGATTAATTGGCATAATGGACGACCTTAGTTTGTCATTTGGCGCATGGAGTGATATCGCTAAGTTAACTTGAGTGTTTTCGTCAGCAAACTTTCGAATTTTATCAGCAAGACCACACGTCGAAATTGTAATATGACGCGCTCCGATACCTAGCATATTGTCATTATTGACTATTTTGACAAATTTCATTACATTATCATAATTATCAAATGGTTCACCAATTCCCATAACAACAATATTGCTAACTCTCATCTCATCCTTATCAATGTCCTTTTGTACTTGAAGAACTTGATCCACGATTTCAGCTGTTTCTAAATTTCGTTTCTTTTTCAAAAGTCCTGATGCACAAAAAGCGCAACCCATGTTACAACCGATTTGGGATGTTACACAAACTGAATACCCGTAGTCATGAACCATCAGCACAGTTTCTATAAAGTGGTTATCCACTGTTTTAAATAAATATTTACGAGTTTTATCCTTTGAGATTTGACACGTGTGTAAAGTTAAAGTACTGAGTTGAAAAAGTTCATCCAGTCGTTGTTGAGATACCTTCGATATATCACTCATATCAAAAAAGCTATCCACTCTTTTTTGATAGATCCAGGTTGCTAATTGTTTTGCCCGAAAAGGTTTCTCCCCTATCGCTATCATTTCTTGTTTTAATTCATCGTGTGTATAGTTTTCAATTAATCGTTTCATTTGTTCACCCAATATATAATACCACACTTTAAGCAACTTTTATGAGCTTTGCCATATAGAACCCATCACTATTTTCTCTATATCCTAATACTGTTTCTTCATGTATGAGACGATAGTTTTGGTTCTCCTTTAAAAAGCTCGCTATTTGTTTTTCATTCTCTTTACGATTTAGTGTACAGGTTGAATAAACAAGTTGTCCATTAACTTTTAGAAACAAACTAACATGATTCAAGATTTTCTTCTGCAAGTCTTGTAATGTATCTAAATCGTTTTGTGACAACCTATATTTCAAATCCGGTTTACGACGTAAGACTCCTAGTCCTGAACATGGAACATCACATAAAATGGCATCAAACTGTTGATCAAAGGTTATCTCTAAGATATCACTGGTAATGGTTGTGACATTGTTGATAGATAATCGTTTCATTAGATCAATAACAAGCTTTGACCGATGTTCATGGAGCTCTACAGCAACAATCTCTCCTTGGGAAACCATGGTCGCTAATTGACTTGTTTTCGTTCCTGGGGCACTGCAAGCATCAAGAACTCGTTTTGAACCAGTTAAGTCAAACAACGTGCAGATTTTTTGAGAAGTTTTATCTTGAATAACAGCTAGACCTAAAGAGAGTGCATCACTTTTTAATAAAGACTGTTGCCCAACAAAATAATCTCCCACTTTTATGACTGGATAATTCTCTATTATTTCCGTTTCAGTCGCTTTAAGGGGATTGACTCTCACATAGAGGGGAGCCTCTGTTTGATTGTGAGCCAAAATCTTTTCTGCAATTTCTTGTCCGTACTGAGAAACCAGTAATGAAGCAATCCATTGCGGTGTCGATGTATTAATCGATAAATTCATTATTTCATTTTCTGTTTGACTTAATCGATAAGGCTTAGTAAAGGTTTTTTTAAGGACCGCATTAATAAGTCCTTGATACCCTGGTGCAACTCTTTTTGCTAAATTAACCATTTCATTGACAATTGCGTAATCTTGTATACTATCCATCTTATAATGTTGGCAATTGCCCATTACCAAAAGAATCTCTGCTTGTTTTGAGACAGGTTTAGTGAGGTATTCTGAACTTTGAAACAACAAACTCTCATAATTCTGTAACGAGGTATACACCAACTTTGTTATAAAACGAGTGTCTTGTGGATTGGTTTGAAGGTTTTTAAGAGCTAGATTTGTGTATTGGTTTTTAAGAAGTGTTGCTTCTAGGATTTTATATGCAATGAATCGACTATTTATCATGTCGTTAAGTGAAGTGGTTTAACATTGTAAACTACTTTGACCCCTTTCAGTTTATTCTCTTTTAAAGAGTGAATCGTTGTTAATACTTGAATCATCTGTTCAAAATTCTTTGATTTAACGACTATTCTTACTCTCTCAATTTTAGCTAATTTACGAATAGCAACCGGTCCCAATACTTTTAAAGTATTATTCTTTCTGTACTCAACCCCAAACAGATCCGCAACTTCAAGTGCTTTATCTTTATTTGTATGACTAAACAAAATTTCACTCATGTAAACATACGGGGGGTACTGTCCGCTTTGTCTGTATTTCATCTCTTGATTAAAAAAACCTAAATAATTTTGGTAAAGAGCATATTGAAGTGCATAGTGATCACTACTAAAACTTTGAATAATTACATGCCCTTGTTTATCGTGTCGTCCTGCTCTTCCTGATGCTTGTAGAATTAAAGAGAAAGCTTGTTCAGAACTAGAAAAATCTTCATGATACAATGCAGAATCTGCTTTAAGTATTGCAACCAAGGTGACATTGGGGATATCTAATCCTTTCGCAATCATTTGAGTACCAATTAGAATATCAGTTCGATGAGCTGTAAAATCATCCAGTATCTTGAAATGTGCATTTTTTAGTCGGGTTGTATCGGCATCCATTCGAGATACTTTTGCGTGAGGAAACTGTTGACTAACAATTTCTTCAAGTCGTTGTGTCCCTAAACCTTTACGCAAAGAAGCTCGATGATGACATTTTGGACAACTGTCGTCTTGTTGTTGATATCCACAGGTGTGGCACTGGTACAGATGATTATCTTTATGATAGCTAAGAGCAGTGTCACAATCAGGACACATCAATACTTCTAAGCAATTTTCACATTGTACTATTGGCGAGTAAGAACGACGATTCAACAGTAGGATGATTTGTTCTTTCCGAGCCAGTGTTTCTTCAATCGCTTTCTTTAACTCTTGACTTAATACTTCATATTCGAGTTTTCTTAAGTTTTTACTCGTATCTACAATTGTTATTTCTGGTAAATTATCATTTATTCTCTTTGGCAAGGTCAACAACTTGTAAACTCCTTTATAAGCTTTCGCATAAGATTCTAACGACGGCGTCGCTGAACCTAGCATGAGTGGACAGTTGTGATACTGACTTCTCCATAAACAAACATCAAGAGCATGATAGAATGGCACACTCTCTTGTTTAAATGAGGGATCGTGTTCTTCATCCATAACAATTAGGCCTAAATTATCAAATGGTAAAAACGAGCAAGAACGTGTCCCAACGACAATAGAGACTTCGTTGTTTTTGACGCGTAAGTATTGTTCATATTTTTCTTGATCATTTAAACCAGAGTGATATATTCCAATATCTTGACCAAATCGTAATTGAAAACGTTCAATCATTTGAGGAGTTAAACTAATCTCAGGAACTAGAATTAATACTTGTTTTTTGTTTTGTAGAACTTTAGAAGCAAGTTGTAAATACACTTCTGTTTTACCAGAACCAGTCGCACCAAAAAGAAGATACGTCTTGCTTTCATTTAAAATAACTGCGTCTAAAGCTTGTTGTTGGGACTTTGTAAGTCGATGATTTTGACTTTGAACATCGATATCTTTCTCAACATATTCTTTTACTTTACTGAAACGTTCTATAGCTCCATTATCAATCAGATTCTTTAGCACACTTTTGTATTTTTTTAAGGCACTGGAATAATTAAATGAGTCATATTGACTTAAATCTTCTAAGACTTGTCGTTGTCGTTTTGTTTGATAAAGTGTTTTATCTTTTACCCGAACATAATCGATGGTTTGTATTGTTTTATGGTTACTTTTAGGACGCAATTGATTTGGTAGTATTGCTTGAAAACAACGAATGATTGGTGATAAGGTTTGATAACTCATTTGTATTGCTAATTGATGCAACTCTTCATTGAGAATCGGGGACTGATCGATGATTGATACGATTGGTTTTACATCAAAATCCACTTCTCCTTCATAACTTCGCGCAACAAAACCAACAATCTTTTTGTTAACAAGCTCTACCCAACAGCGTATACCTCTTTTTAGGAATGAACTGTGGCTATAGGTTAAAGTTTGATTGCCTAAGATAGGATGTTGGGTGTAGACATCGACTAAAATCATATTTCTCCTAAAAACAGCCCAAATTATTGAGCTGTCTGTATGTGTCGTTTAATAATTAAAGCTGTAAGATCAGCTGCTAATTGTGGATCATCATTACAAATGATATATTTATATTGACCCATCATTTCAAGTTCTCTACTCGCCTTAGCAAGTCGTTGTTGAATGATTTCTTCAGGTTCACTACGTCTTCCACGAATGCGACGTTCTAGTTCCTCAAAACTTGGTGGGACAATAAAGATACTTAAGGCATCATCGACTTTCTCTTGGACTTGAAGTGCCCCTTGAACTTCTATTTCTAGTAGTACATTTTTTCCTTGATTCCTAAGTTCTTCAACATATGCTTTAGGGGTTCCATAATAAGAACCAACAAACTCTGCATACTCTAGAAAAGCATCTTGCTTAATTTGCTCTTCAAATTCTTCACGAGTCACAAAGAAATAATCTCGTTTATCGACTTCTTTGGCACGTGGTTTTCGGGTTGTCATTGATATCGAAAAGGCTAAATTCAACTCTTCACGATGTATGAATAAATCACGAATCGTTCCTTTTCCTACCCCACTTGGACCACTAAAGACAATTAATAACCCCTTTTTCATTGATTCACCAACCTTTACTCAATTCTATTGCACATGCACTTATTTGTCAAACAGAAACCATGGTAATGTCAATCGACTGTGTTAAAATAGAGAAGCGAGGTAAACTATGGCTTTAGATGGAATTATTTTACAAAATATCAATTCAATGATACAAGAGACTTTACCTCTTCGTATCAATAAAATATCACAGATAGCTCAACACGAAATCGTCTTTGAGTGTTTTAATCAAACAAAGTTTAATTTACTTGTTTCAACAGATTCGATTTCAAATCGTCTCCTTATTACAACTGAATCATTAACTCGAAGTAGTGAACCCACTCATTTTATTATGCTTCTTAGAAAGTATTGCGAGAACGGTATTATACAATCATCACAACAAATCGGTTTAGATCGCGTCATTGAATGGAAGATTACAAACCGAAATGATTTAGGAGATGTTGTCGAGCTTCGCTTAATCTTTGAATTAATGGGCAAATATGCCAATGTTATTTTAGTCAATGATCAATCAAAAATTGTCGATGCTTTTCATCGTATTGCTCCTTATGAGAATACAAAACGAATTATCTTTACAGGCGCAGACTATAACTATCCAGACATACAAGAGAAAAAGAATCCATTTGAAGAATCCAGTCCAGACTTAGATGGTTCACTAGTTAGCCAGTTCCATGGATTCTCACCTCTTCTAGCAAGAGAGGTTGACTATCGAATCCGGCACCTTAATGAATCTTTTGATGAAATTATGTCTTCCCTCAAGAATAATCATTCACTGGTAGTAAGTAGCAATCTAGAGTTTCATAACCTTGAACTCAAACACCTTAATCTACCAACAACTAGTTATCCATTGATGAGAGGATTAGAACTTGTTTATGAAAAAAGTGTTAATGATGCTCGAATTAAACAACATGTTGGTAATTTAGTTAAGATTGTGAAGCGCGAACTGAAACGGCAACAATCAAAAACACCAAAACTAAAAATCCAATTACTCGAATCAAGAAATTACACAGATTATAAAGACATGGGGGATTTATTATTAACCTACGGAGACACGATTATTAAAGGGCAAAAAGAATTTGTAATCCATGATTTTGATAATAATTTGGTGACAATTCCACTAAACGAAACATTGACTGGGTACCAAAATGCTCAGAAATATTTTCAAAAATATCGAAAACTGAAGACAGGGATTGGTTATCTAGAAAAACAGATTGTTGAAAACCAACAACAAATTAACTATTTAGAAAACCTTCTGTTTCAACTAAATAATGCTACTATACAAGATGCTACTGAAATCCAAAACGAGATGATTCAGTCTGGACTACTTCGTATCAAAGTCCAACCAAAGAAGAAAAAACAACAAGACAAGATTAATGTTAACCATCTTGTTTATCAAGGCACCAATTTTTATTATGGAAAATCAAATATTGAAAATGATTTCTTAACCTTTAAGTTTGCGAATAAGAAAAATTGGTGGTTTCACATTGGAGATGGTAGTGGTGCACATGTTATTTGTGATGCTGATGAACTCAATGAACCACTGCTTCGTTTCGGAGCGAATCTCGCTGCCTTTTATTCGAAATATCAACTATCTAGTAGTGTTAAGGTCAATTACACACAGGTGAAACATCTCAAAAAGATTCCACAATCAAACATGGGGATGGTTCCGATGAATGAATACAAAACAATTTATATTGACCCACAAGATCCAACTGTCTTTAAATTGTGGGACGAGTAAATTCAATAATATCTTGTTTGTAGGTTGGGCAAAAGTACTGTAAACAGTCATAAAATTGTTTGGAATGATTCATTTCAAACAAGTGACTTACTTCATGACAAACGATAGCGTGAATAAATGGTAAGGACGTATGTATCAATCGAGTTGAAAAAGTTAATCGCTTTTTACTGGAACAATTGCCCCAGGAAGCTGTTAACTTTTTTATTTTTAGTTCATTATACTCAAATTCCTTCTTGAGGTGACACTCATCGATTGCCTCTTGAATTAGTAATTCTAGCTGATTATTCAAATACTTTCTTAGTCTTTGTACTGTTGCTTCTTCGCTTAATGATTTTGGTTTAATGATGATTATCTGATTATTAATAAGTTCGATTGAAAATTTACCGTCTCTTAAAACAATCGGATACCACTCCCCTAAGATATTGACTGGCTTATCAAGAAACAATTGAAATCTCTTGTTTAGTTCGTACTGCTTATCTAACCACTTCTGTTTCTTTGAAATAAAAGAGTCAACAAGTTCCATCTTTATATTGTAAGGGACCTTAATGACTAACGTTTCATTGATAACTTGTAAACTAATCGATTTTCTTTTTTGATAAATTACTTTCCGTTTCATGATATAAGTCTAGCATATTTTAGTGTATAATACTCACGAAAGGAAAAGGATTATGAGAGAAGTAAATCAGAAAGCAGTTGATGCTAGTTTCGGCATTATTAGGGATAATAAACGACGGACCATCTATTATGACAAACATCATCAACAAGCATATCAAATATCAGACAAAGACCACAAATGGATAAAAGTGAATCATCTCGCTTTTTTTCTATCAATCATCTTTTTTTACTTAGTATGGATTTTATTCACTGGCGTTTTAAAAGATTATCGTACTCTTGTAGGGTTTGGGGTTGCATCAGTAGTCTATGGGTTAATAAAGTTTTTCTTTTATCGACTCTTTTTTAAAGAAAAAGCTCTTGCGAAAACATCACCAGAGACATTGAAAACAATTAATCAAAAATCAACCATAAAAGAGTTACGTAGTTTCAATCGTTACAAACTAGCTTTTGTATTTATGTATGGCATCTTAATTGTTATAGATACTTTAAGTCCTACCATGGACTTGTGGTTAAGAATTATACAAATTCTTGTTGTTGTAGTTATGGTAGGATATTTTCTAAAAAGAGAACTCGATTTAACAAGACAAATAAAGACAGCTATTAGTTAAAAAACTCTTCACATGAAGAGTTTTTTACTTAGGCAACAAATTGTTGTTTATTCACAACAAACTCATTGTTTTCAACATCAATAATCACGGAAGAATTTGCTGGGATTACCCCTTCAATCATTTTCTTCGCTATCAAAGTTTCGATTTCTTTTTGAATGTACCGTTTCATTGGTCGAGCTCCATACTGAGCATCCGATCCTTGGTTAACAATTAAACGTTTCGTTTCATCACTAAAAGAAACAGTGATATCTTTTTTAAGTAATCGTTCGCTCAACTCATTTAAGAACTTGTTCGCTATTTGAACCAGAATTTCTTGTGTTAAAGCATTGAAAACAACGATTTCATCAATCCGATTAATGAACTCTGGTTTAAAATAACGTTTTACTTCATCATTGTAATGATCATTACGTGCTTCTTTATCATACTCAAAAGCGTACTGTGCACCAAGATTCGACGTCATAATAACTAGAGTGTTCTTGAAGTCTACCTTCGTTGCCTTGCTGTCGGTCAATGATCCTTCATCCAATACTTGTAGTAAGATGTTAAACACCTCTGGATGTGCTTTTTCAATTTCATCAAACAAGACAATTGAGTAAGGATGACGTCTAACTTGTTCTGATAGCTGTCCTCCTTCTTCATATCCTATATATCCTGGAGGAGAACCAATCAATTTGCTGACTGAATGCTTTTCCATGTACTCACTCATATCAAAGCGAATAATCTTACTATCATCATCAAAGAGTTGTTGAGCTAAAGCCTTTGCGACTTCAGTTTTACCAACCCCTGTTGGTCCTAAGAACAAGAATGAACCAATTGGTCGATTTTCATCTTGAATTCCTGCTTTTGAACGAATAATTGCATCGGTTACTAGATCCAATGCTTCTTGTTGTCCTTTGACACGATCTTGCAAAACATACTTTAAATTCAACAGTTTTTCTCTTTCTGATCCAGTGAGTTTTTCAATATCAATTTTTGTCCAACGAGACACAATACGAGCAATTAACTCATCATCCACTTCTTCTAACAACATCTTATCCGATTTTTCTTTTTCAACATTCTGTTGAATTTTTTTCTCAAGTTGCGGGATGGTTTCATATTGCAAACGCGCTGCTTCTTCATATCGAGCTTCATTTTGTGCTTTATCAAGTGCTAACTTAGCGTTTTCTAAATCCTCTTTAGCTTTCTTTTGTGAATCTAATGCTTCTTTTTCAACAGACCATTTGTGATGAAGTTCTTGATACTTCTCTTTCGCATTCTCTAGCTCTAAGCTGATTTCTTCTTTACGGTCTAAAGCTTTCTCATCATCTTCTTCTTTTAAAGATATTTCTTCGATTTCGAGTTGTTGGATTTTTCGATTAAGCTCATCAAGTTCTTTTGGCATAGAATCCATCTCAACTCGTACCGTTGCGCATGCTTCATCGATCAAATCAATTGCTTTATCAGGCAAAAAACGATCTGTAATATACCGAGAACTTAAGTTTGCAGCAGCAATAATTGCGCTATCCTTGATCTGTACACCATGAAAACTCTCAAAACGATCTTTGAGTCCACGTAAGATAGAAATCGTATCGTCAATAGTTGGTTCATCCACTTGGACACGTTGAAAACGTCTCTCTAAAGCTTTATCTTTTTCAATGTACTTACGATACTCATCAAAAGTAGTTGCACCGATACAATGGAGTTCACCTCGAGCTAACATCGGTTTCAAAAGATTAGCAGCATCCATTGCTCCATCCGTTTTGCCTGCTCCAATTAAATTGTGAATTTCATCAATAAATAGAATAATGTTTCCATCCGATTTCTTGACTTCATTCAAGACAGCTTTTAGTCGTTCCTCAAACTCTCCACGATACTTAGCACCAGCAATTAGTGCACCCATATCGAGTTCATAAACACTGCGATTACGCAATGAAAGTGGTACATCATTTCGCATGATTCGCCATGCCAAGCCTTCTACAATTGCTGTTTTACCAACCCCTGGTTCACCGATTAAAACAGGATTATTTTTCGTCTTTCGGCTTAGTATTTGTATAACTCTTCGTATTTCTTCATCACGGCCAATAACAGGATCAATCTTTCCTTCTTTAACGGCTTCTACTAAATCTCTTCCATATTTTTTAAGAGCATCAAGTTGATTCTCTGATGTGGGCGAATCGATGACTGTTCCGTTTCGTACTGTTTTAATAGCATTAAGTAGCTGTTGATACTTCATACCAAAATGATTCATGTAGCTTTGTAGTACACTTGTTAATCCAACATATAAACTATCAGAACTAATGTATGAATCTCTATTTTCGTTAGCAACGATGTGCGCTTTTTCAAAACCTGAATTGGTATTTTGTGAAATGTTTGGTTGCGATTTATTCGATGTTCTTGCTTTTTGATGTAATATATTCGATAAATAATCGTGATGTTCTTGCTTTTTCTGTTTCAGTGTATCAAATAAACTATCAAGACTATCTGTATTCATCAATGAAACAAGCACATGTTCAGGATCAACTGTTGGATGATTTAAAGTCATCGCTAAATTAACAGACTCCATTATCGCTTCATGAGCTTTTTGCGTAAATTGTTCAATATTCATATTTCCCTCCTTTAGCACTCGTAGTGAAACAGTGCTAATATTTCGCTAAAATAAAGGTGACACTTGTCACATCTATTTGCTATTATTATACCATTCTTGTTAGCACTGTCAACCTTTAAATGCTAAAGTCTTAAGAATGATGCCCACTTCCCATGATTGTCAATATGATTTTCTTTAATCTGTTGTAATGTTTGTTTGTAATGTTCTATTTTGTCTAAAACTTCTGGATAGCTCTTATTTTTATAGATCCAAGAAAGTTCATATAAAACAAAACCGAGAGCGTGTTTCTGTGTATGCACGACACTGCATCCTTGAGCAATAGCCGCAATTAATAGATTGTTTTGTTTTTTTGCTCGTTGGTGACTGAGTAGTATCAACTTTTTCGTTTCTTTCATTTTGATGTCACCTTGTGCCCATTGTTTTGCTGATGACACACATTCGAAAACACCAGCGTCAAATTTTTCTTCTTGTAATAACTCATCAATTAAGAGAAAAGACCATTTAACTAATACTTGACGATTACTAGAATTTATTAGATTAACTAACTCCTTTAAAATGGTATCTTCAGGTAGGACAATGAATTGATTCCCTTTAAAAAATCGTTTTGAATAAATATCTTTACGGAAATACGCTACATCATCTTCAATCTTTATGGTTCGATAGTTAAGTTGTTGATACAAATGGTTGGTTCTGCGATTCCATAGTGGTGCATACACCTCAAAACTGTTGGCATCGGCAAACATTTTCTCAACTTGTTTTATGACCTTCATTTCATAATCTTTGTTTTGAAAATTTGGATGAATAAACAGCCGATCGATAACAAGATTCTCTAAATTTTTTATAAAAACAATACCACCAACCAATTGCTTTTTACGATAGATTGAATATAGATTTTGTTGATTTAATTGTTTTTGATACCACTCGTCATCGTTATAATTAGCTAGATATAGTTCACTTTGATTATTATGAAAAGCTAAAAAAGAGCAGTTAACTAATTCATCAAGCTCTTTATTCTTTGTTTTATTAATTGTAAAGAAGTCATTTTTCTTAGTGGCAACCACAGTTTTCACCACAGCCACACACACCAAAAATACCAAGTTGTTTAAAAATTTGTCTACGAATTATTTCTTCAATTGAGCAGTGACAATCTTTATCATTGTCTTGACACTCACACGTGAAATTGATGGTTTCATTGTTCAAAGTTAATGAGAATGCATCCGAGTGTTTTATTGTAAGGTTTGTTTTAATCTGTTTCTCAAGTAAATCATGTTTAATGTCAAGGAGTACGATATTTAGTGCATCTTTTATTTCATAACTTTCAGTTGATGGTGAAAGGTTTAAGTGAATTTGAAGTTCTTTCATAATTTATCCTCCAATTTAAGTATACAATAAAAAAAGAAGATAGCTTTAATTACTATCTTCTAAAAGCACGTTTGAATTTGTCAAAAGGAGATTCTTTTTTCTTTGGAGTATCCCTTAATTGTTCATACAATCTACGTTCTTCGCCACTAAGTGAGCTATCGATTTCAACTTTTACTTCAACGATTTGATCACCATAGTTATTTGAGTTTAAAATCGGTGCTCCCTTCCCTTTAAGTTTCAACTTCGTTCCTGGTTGTGTTGATTCTGGGATTGTTAAAGTTACATCCCCATGCACTGTAGGGACATCGATCTTTGTTCCTAGTGTTGCCTCAACTACTGAAATTGGGATGGTGATATAAATTGTACTTCCATCACGTACAAAGGTGTTGTGATTATCTACAACAATTTCGATGTATAAATCACCATTTGGACCACCATTGCGTCCTTTTTCTCCTTTTCCTGAAACTCTTAATTGTTGACCAGTTTGGATTCCTTTTGGAACAGTGACATCCACAGCGACTCGTTTTGTTTCATAGCCTTCTCCATGACAGACATGACATTTTTTAGTGATTTCTTGTCCTGTTCCATGACAAGTTGGACAGACAGACTCTGATTGAAAGACACCGAACATTGTTTGTTGTTGAGTTAGAACTTTTCCTCTACCGTTACAGGTACTACAGGTTTTAACATCTTCTTTTGACTCAGCACCTGTTCCATGACAATGCTTACAAGGTTCGTCGACAGTTAAATTGATTGTCTTTTTAGCTCCGTGCATTGATTCCATAAAAGAAACTCTCATTCTCATGAATGAATCATTTCCTTTTTGTGGTCCTGTTCTTTGTTGTGAAGAAAATCCTCTTGATCCTCCTTGACCAAAGAAGGATTCAAAGATATCTTCAAATCCTCCAAATCCACTTTGGCCAAATCCTCCGAAACCTCCTGCACCACCAAAACCAGCAGCACCATCCATTCCAGCATGGCCAAATTGATCATAAGTTTGGCGTTTTTTGGCATCACTTAAAACGTCATAGGCTTCTTGAACTTCCTTGAACTTTGATTCAGCATCTGCTTCTTTATTCACATCAGGATGAAACTTCTTAGCAAGTTTTCGATATGCTTTTTTGATCTCATCCTCAGATGCACTCTTATTGACGCCTAATACGTCATAATAATCTCTTTTTTCAGCCACAAAACCCTCCTACTTTCAAAATAAATTAGTTCTTTTCAGTGAAATCTGCATCCACTACATCATCTTCTTTAGGTTGTGAATCTTGTGGTTCTTCTGGTTGAAATGGTTCTTGTTGATACATTTGTTCAGACATGACTTGAGCTGCTTTTTCTAAAGCATCCAATTTTGTTCTTAATGTATCTAAGTCATTGTTATCAATAGCTTCTTGTAATTCATCACGAAGCTTCTTAACTTCATCTTTTTGAGCTTGATCAACCTTTGCGTTTTCATCGTTAAGAGACTCGTCAATTTGATTAATAAATTGTTCTGCTCTGTTTTTAAGCTCAACTTCTTCTTTGCGTTTTTCATCTGCTTCTTTATTAAGCTCTGCATCTCGAACCATTTGTTCAATTTCTTCTTCACTTAAACCTGAACTGTTGGAAATTGTAATCGATTGTTTTTTATTTGTTCCTTTATCAAGAGCACTGACATGAACAATACCATTCACGTCAATATCAAATGTTACTTCAATTTGAGGAATACCACGACGAGCTGGCGCAATTCCATCAAGTTTAAACATACCTAATGTCTTATTGTCTTGTGCCATAGGACGTTCTCCTTGTAGCACATGAATATCGACTGCTGGTTGATTATCCGCTGCTGTAGAGAAAATTTGTGATTTAGAAGTAGGAATTGTTGTATTTCTTGTAATTAGCGTCGTCATAACTCCACCTAATGTTTCGATACCTAGTGATAGAGGAGTAACGTCTAATAACAAAATTCCTTTAACATCTTGAGTAATAACTCCACCTTGAATTGCGGCACCCATTGCTACCACTTCATCAGGGTTGACTGATTTATTAGGTTCTTTACCTAGTTCATTTTTAACAAGTTCTTGAATCGATAACATACGAGTTGATCCACCAACAAGAATAACTTGGTGAATATCATTCTTGGTTAAACCAGCATCTTTAAGAGCTTGTCTAACTGGTCCTAATGTACGATCAACTAAATGTTTAGTCATTTGATCAAACTTAGCACGTGTCAACGTAATATCTAAATGCAATGGACCGGATTCATTCGCTGAAATAAACGGTAAACTAATTTGTGTTTGAACTAAACTCGATAAGTCTTTTTTCGCTTTCTCGGATGCTTCTCTTAAACGTTGCATCGCCATTGAGTCTTTACTTAAATCAACACCACTGGTTTTCTTAAATTCTGCAACAAGGTACTCAGAAACAACAGCATCGAAATCATCTCCACCTAGACGATTATCTCCCGCAGTAGAAAGCACTTCAAAAGTACCATCCGCTAGCTCAAGAATACTAACGTCAAAGGTTCCACCACCTAAGTCAAAGACTAAGATTTTTTCTTCTTTGGTTTGATCTTTGTCAATACCAAAAGCAAGAGCCGCTGCAGTAGGTTCATTAATAATACGTTCTACTTCTAAACCAGCAATTTTCCCAGCATCTTTTGTCGCTTGACGTTGAGCATCATTAAAATATGCAGGAACAGTAATTACCGCTCTGGTTACTTTTTCACCAAGATATTCTTCAGCATACCCTTTTAGATATTGAAGAATCATTGCAGAGATTTCTTCTGGTGTATATTCTTTTCCTTCTAATGTTACTTTGTGGTTTGTGCCCATTTCTCGCTTAATCGATTGAACAGAGTGTTTGTTAGTGACCACTTGTCGTTTAGCTGCATCTCCTACGATACGTTCTCCATTCTTAAAGGCAACAACAGAAGGAGTTGTTCTATTCCCTTCTGGGTTTGTAATAATTTCTGCTTTACCATTTTCCATAACTGCTACAGCAGAGTTGGTTGTACCTAAGTCAATTCCAATAATTTTACTCATAATTTCTCCTTTTTTCTAGTTCGTTTCTAATGTTCTATTCGCTTACTTTTACGAACGCTGCTCGTAAAATTCGATCTTTAATTTTATATCCCTTTTGAAGGACTTCAAGCACCATATTTGGTTCAACACCTTCAACTTTTTCAGTCATTAATGCTTGATGAACGTTGTAATCAAAAGGTTGATTCATGGCTTCAATCTCAGTGACTCCTTCTTCTTTCAAGGAAGCAATCAATTGATCATAAATCATTTGTACTCCTTGTTTCATATTTTCATCACTTGTTTCTTGCTGTAAAGCTCTTTCCAAATTATCAATAACTGGCAAGATATCACTAGCAAACGATTGAATTCGATATTTTAATGTGTTCTCTAATTCTTTTTGAACTCGTTTCTTGTAGTTGTCAGCATCCGCATAGGCTTTGTAATACTGATTCTTTAATTCAGCGTTTTCTCGCTTCAATGTTTCAATTTCTTCTAACAACTTCTCATCCGTTTGTTTTTTCTTAAAAATTCCTTTTTTAGGTTTGTCTTCTACATCTTCAATAATTTCTTCTTGAAGTACTTCTTCAGTCTTCAGTTCTTCGTTAACTGTTTGTTTATTTGTTTCCATAAACCTCCTCAATCATTTGGGTAATGTATTCAACCAAGGAAACTACCTTTGAGTATTCCATCCTCGATGGTCCCACAACCATGAGTTGATGGGAATCTTGGTCTTCAGATAGATGAATTTTTGCAGTTACGACCGCAACATCGTCAATCCAATGGGTCTGAGTATGTGTCCCAGTTTGAATAGCAATCACATTTTTGTCATTAATTAAATCTCTCCATAAAGCTGAATCTTCTAACATGATCATCAATTGTCTAACTTTATTAATGTCACTAAACTCAGGTTGATCCAATAAATTGTCTTTTCCAGAGAAATACATTCTATCACTAGCAAACTTCACAAAACAACTCGCAAAAGCTTCAAAGAGTTGTTCATACTGAAGAACACTTACTTGTAAGATAGGACGAAGACTCTCCATCTTCACAACAATCTCATTAATGTTGGTACCAATTAAACGGTCGTTTAATATTCCAACATACTTCACTAGATCATTCATCGTTACAGGAGGTTTTAGATTAAACACTTTACTTTCACGATGATCATGGTCAGTCTCAAAGATTACTAACGCTTGTTTTTCATCAATCTCAACAATTCGAATATCCTGTAATCTTTGTTTCTTCCCTTCAGGGCCTAAGACAGCAGATGTCAGATTTGTCATCTGAGATAAGATATCTACACTTTGTTGCAAGGCATCTTCAACCTTATCACTTCGGGTTTTAAAGACTTCTTGTAACACCATTTCCATCTTATCATTTGAACTTTTTTCCATGAGGTGCTGAGTATAAAACTGATAACCTTTTGTTGATGGAATTCGCCCCGATGAAGTATGAGTTTTTTCAAGTAATCCTAATTCTTCTAGTACACTCATTTCATTACGAACGGTTGCACTTGAGTAATTCCATTTGTATTTTTCGATAAGATATTTTGACCCAACAGGTTCAGCTGTTTGAATAAATTCTGAAACAATTGCTTTAAATATCTCAACTCGTCTTTGGGTTAGCATTTAACACCTCCTAGCATTCAAGTCGTATGTCTGCTAGTATTATATCATATATTTTAGCACTGTCAAACATTGAGTGCTAAATACATTAAAAAAGTCACCGAAATGACTTTTTATCAACCTGTTCATTTTAACTTAAAAAAAGAAAATACTCAACCCAAAAGATTTATCTTACGAAACAATATCCATCATTTCTTTATCAACATCCCATAACACCATCTTTTTCATAAGGCACCGTATTTTTCCATCCACAAAATCTTTATGATGATGTCCAAAAAACCAGTATTCATATAGCTCCGGATGATTGTATACTTTATCCAAAACAAATCCTGGATGAACTCGGTCATTTTTTTGTTGTTGTGTTTTCTCTAAATATGAATCACTAATATTTCCAATAGGATATCCGAAATGTTCAAGAATAAACGTTCGCGGTCCATCATGAGAAATAATAACATCGACAGGTCCGTAATCAAACAAATTTGTTAAAGCTTGATCTGACTTTTCTTTTAATGGCAATTCTTGTTTAAAGATTGTTGAATCTAGTTCACGATAAGAAAAGTCAATCGAATAACCTCCCGGATAAAACCAAAAGGTTTTATTAAAAATCGTAGCGATTGACCCAATTAAAGGAGCGAATAAATTTTGTGCCATTTCATATCCCATGACACCATATTTCTTTACAATTGGCCTTTTTTCTATCCAATTATAATTTTCATGATTACCCAAACAAACAATAACATCACAGGGTAAGTTCGACCAGTACTTTAACATTTCATCACTTTCCCAAATCCATGGGACTCCAATGTCTCCACAATGTATAATCACATCGTTTCGATTTAAATTTAAGTCTCTAACTACCTGAGGACTCAGTTTCTCCATATCCACTGATCCATGAGTGTCTCCAACAATAAGAATTCTCATATTATCACCTCTATGTTAATTATAGACCTCATTTCACAACGCTTCAAACAATGTGTTCGTCTTTTTTTTCTTGTAATTGTACTAATGCTTCCTTAATCGTTTCACTTAAACTTGGATGCGGATACACAATCGATAACAACTCTGAAATTGGTGTTTTTAAAACAATAGCTGTGGTTAAAAGTGTAATAACTTCTCCAGCCTCATTCATCATCAAATGAGCACCTGTTAAATAGTTGTTTTCTTTAACCAACTTCACAAACCCTCTGTCTTGTTTTTGGATAGTTGCCATTCCCGAACTATTCATCGTAACTTTCACACTAGTTCCCTCACTCGATCCGACGCTCGCTAGTTGAGGGGTTACATACAGCACTTTCGGTACAATGCTGGTGTTTTCAAAATTGGGTAGATTAAACATATGTCGAATCGCATTTCTGGCTTGACTACTGGCTAAATGAGCTAGTTGCAAAGGACTACAGCAGTCTCCTGCACCATAGATAGTCTTGATACTACTTTGTTGGTTTTCATTAACAATTAATCTCGAGTTTTCTACTTCAAGTTCAATTTCACTCTCTATTTTGAGTGCCTGTCTTCCAACACACATCAAAACCTTATCAACCTCAATCATCGTACTGTCGCTTAAAGTTACTTTTAAACAGGTTTCATTTTTCTCAATTTCTTTTATAGAACAATTAGTTCGAACATCTATTTTTTGTTTACGAAGTGCTAATCGATAATTAGACTGTAAATCTTTGTCCCATCCGTTCATAATTTTATCTAAAAACTCAACTAGAATAACTTCTACACCTATTGCAGAGTAAAAACTCGCAAACTCAAGCCCAATGACACCAGCTCCCACAATTAAGATCTTTTTAACATCCAAATGATCAAGCGTCAGAATTTCTTTACTGGATAGCATGTATTCCGATCCTTTAAAAGACAAAGTTCTGTTTGTTGAACCTGTCGCTAACAAAATAAATTTTGTTTCATAGACATCCCCATTGACAGACACATGGTGTCCATCAATTAGCCTTGCCGTACCATTGATATAGGTGATTTTCGCTTTATCAATTAAAAAATGAATACCCTTTTCAAGTGTTGACACTAATTCTTCTTTTTCGTATTTATTAACTTCCTTTAAATTTTGAAGCATATACTTGGTCGGTATACAGCCTTCT
>JAAYEW010000053.1 GCA_012728555.1 Erysipelothrix sp. | reverse complement strand
TCCATGTCTCCAAAGTGGTCTTCCATTCCTTGGATGTCTGTCAATACCGTGTATTTATTGTTTGCTTCATCCATGATCAGTCCCATTGCAATTCCTGCAACTGGTGCTTTAATAGGAACTCCAGCTGCCATTAAAGACATTGTTCCTGCACAGATTGATGCTTGTGAACTAGAACCGTTCGATTCTAATACTTCCGCTACACAACGAATTGTATATGGGAATTCTTCAAGAGAAGGCAATACTTGTTTCAACGCTTTTTCTCCTAAGGCACCATGTCCAATTTCACGACGTCCTGGCGAACCCATTCTACCTGTTTCTCCTACACTAAATGGTGGGAAATTATAGTGATGCATAAATCGTTTCTCTTCAATTTCAGTGAGGTCATCAATCATTTGATTATCACCTTGAGCACCCAAAGTAGTAACTGAGAGCACTTGAGTTTCTCCACGTGTAAATAACGCAGAACCATGAGTTCTAGGTAATATATCTATTTGCGAATCAAGTGGACGAATTTCTTCGATGTGACGGCCATCAGGACGAATCTTATCAACAGAAATTAGACGACGTACTTCATCAGCAACAATACTATCACAGATTTCTTTTGCTTGTTTCATTGTTTTAGTCTGTGCTTTTTCATTTTCGTATTCAAGGCTTTCAAAGTATGCAACCGCTTGTTGGGTTATTTCATCAATCTTACCGTACCGTTCAAGTTTCTTTTGAATTGAAACAGCATTTCTTAAATCCACTTCAAACTTTTCAGAAATAGTTTGCTTAATCGTAGCATCTAATTCGTAAAGCTTAACTTCCATCTTTTCTTTTCCACAAACTTTTGCGATTTCTTCTTGAAAATCACATAGTTTCTTAATAAATTCATGACCGAACATCATTGCTTCTAACATTTCTTCTTCAGAAGCTTCAAATGCGCCAGCCTCAACCATGTTAATGGCATCTTTCGTTCCAGCAACAATTAAGTCAATTTTTGAATTCTTTAACTCTTCTGCTGTCGGGTTAATAATGTACTCACCATTTACTAATCCAACATTGATTCCTGCTATTGGTCCATTAAAAGGAATGTTGGAGACACATAGTGCTAAAGAAGCACCAAACATTGCAGCCATTTCTTGTGAATAATCTTGATTCACTGATAAGACCATGTTAACAACTTGAACTTCATTTCTAAATCCTTCAGCGAACAATGGTCGAATAGTTCTATCGATTAGTCGTGAAGTAAGTGTAGCATGCTCACTTGGTCTCCCTTCTCGACGCAAAAATCCTCCAGGAATTTTTCCTACTGAATACAATTTTTCTTCAAAAGTAACCGTTAATGGAAAGAAATCAATATCTTTCGCAACTTTACTTGCTGTTGCTGCTGAAAGAATTACAGTATCTTCATAACGTACTAGAACAGACCCCCCGGCCTGTTTTGCGATTTCATTAGTTTCAACGACTAAATTTCGGCCACAGAAATCGAACTCAAACACTTGTTTTGACATTTTTTTCTCCTTAATATGCTTTATTATTTTACCACATATTTATGTATTAAAAAAGGAGCAAATGAGTTATTGCCCCTTTCATAAATTACTTTCTTAATCCTAAGCTTGTTACTAGATCACGATAACGGTTAACATCTTCTTTCATTAAGTAGTTTAATAAACGACGACGTTGCCCAACCATCATGTGTAATCCTCGCAATGAATGAAAATCTTTCTTGTTGATTTTTAGGTGTTCAGTTAAACGAACGATTTTTTCTGTCAGTACAGCGATTTGTACTTCTGGTGAACCTGTATCCCCTTCAGTACGAGCATACTTCTTCATAATTGCTTGCTTTTCATTTTGACTTAACATTTTTTTCTCCTTTTCTTTTTTGACCTAAGAAACCACGATATAAGTTGGAGATCAAATACCCTAGCTTCAAAGCTTCATAAATATACCACAAAAGCTTTAAAGGTGCAACAATTAATAAACTATTTGTTATAATAATGAGGGAGGAACAATAAATATGAAAATAGCATGGATTGGTACAGGAGTTATGGGAAAACCTATGGCATTGCATTTAGCAAAAAAAGGCCATGAAGTTACCGTTTTTAATCGAACTTTATCAAAAATTGAAGATATGAAGAACGATTGTCGTTTATCTAATAGCGTTGCCCAATGTGTCGAAAACGCTGATGTTGTCTTTACTATCGTGGGATTTCCAACAGATGTCAGAGAAGTCTATTTAGGTGATGAAGGTATTTTGAAAAACGTTAAAGAACATACTATTGTTGTAGATATGACTACATCAAGTCCGACATTGGCTAAAGAAATCTACAGAGAAGCGAAGAAACTGAATGTATATAGCCTGGATGCACCTGTAACCGGAGGAGATAAAGGAGCAAGAGAAGCGACTTTATCAATTATGGTTGGAGGAGATAAAGACAAATTCGAGAATATCCTTAATCTTCTTGAGGTATTAGGTAAAACTGTGACTTATATGGGTGAAGCTGGAAACGGACAAAACACTAAACTAGCAAATCAAATGGCGATAGCTGGAAGTATTGCTGGCGTTGCTGAAGCATTGGCTTTCGCACATTCAAAAAATATCGCATTAGATGATGTTTTAAACGTTATTAACAATGGGTCAGCTTCTAGTTGGCAAGGTATCAATAGCGGTCCGAAAATGGTTGCAAACGATCGTAGTGCAGGTTTCTTCATTAAACACTTTATTAAGGATTTACGTCTAGGGCAAGATGAAAAACAAGACCTAACTTTAAATATCTCAAAAGCTGTTTTAGAAGAATATGAACAACTTTTAGAAAAAGGTTACGGTGATTTTGGAACACAAGCGATTATTGATTACTATAAAAAATAGTTAAAGAAAATCGACTAAGATATCATTCAACATTAAACGACCTTTGTCTGTGGCATAGAGTCGTTTTTTATTATAAATTAGAAGGTCTTTTTTAACAAAATTTTCAATAGATAGTTTATATTGATCATAAATGTCAATCTTGAATGTTTCAAAAAAATGAATGCAATTAATTCCATCAATTAACCTTAAATTCATCATGACATATTCAAACATTTCATTTTCTTTAGACAACTCAAGGTTTTCTGATAGAAGTCTTTTCCCTTGAATTTAATCATTTATATTGTGATGATTTGTAAATCGACGATGGTTGACTTTTGAGCTTGCGCCTACACCAATACCTAAATAATCGTCATACTTCCAGTAAGATAGATTATGAATAGACTCATACCCTAGTAAACAGTAATTACTAATTTCGTAATGAATAAAGCCATGTTTTATTAGCTTCTCTTGAATTAACAAATACATTTCTGTTTCTAGTTCCGAAGAAACCTCCTTTATTCCTGCTCTTGAAAACTGAGAATTTGGTTCAATTGTCAATGAATAAAGCGATAAATGAGTAGGACTAAGTGACAACAACTTGTTTAAATCGCTTTCAAGATCATCTAGTTTTTGAGTTGGTAGTCCGTAAATCAAATCCATTGATATATTTGAGATTCCAACAAACTTAAGCAGTTCGATACTCTTTTTTACATCTTCAAAAGTGTGAGTTCTACCAATTTTTTTCAGCAATTGATTGTTTGTGGTTTGAACACCCAATGAGACACGATTAATCCCAGCTTGTTGATACAATTTAGCTTTTTCGATAGTAAGTGAGTCTGGATTCACTTCAATAGTAAATTCATCAACCAATCCAACAAGATGGTTCATTGATTCCAGAAGAAAGCTAAACTGTTGGACACTTAGGCTGGATGGTGTTCCTCCGCCTAAATAGATTGTTTTATATTGAGTCGATAATGACAAAAGATCTTTCCTTAACTCTACTAAGTAAAGATCACTTAATTTATCATTATAACCGACTCTTACGAAGTCACAATACCCACAAATGTCGTCACAAAACGGTATATGTATATATAGTGATTTAATCATAACTTCTCTTCATGACAATCTTAGCTTTTTCATTAATGATGTCAAGAACATCGACATCCATCAATTTAGTTAAAGTTAGTGCATACATTAACACATCTGCTAATTCATGTTTCATCTCAATATTGTCTGTGGCGTTTAGAAGTTCATGAGATTCTTCAACAATACATTGTTTAATAAAATCAATTGTATCTGTTTCTTGCCATCCAAAGTGTTCTCTCATTTCTTGAATTACATCAAAGATTGTATCTAACTTATTCATCTTCCATTGATAAAACCGCCATAAATGCCTCTTGCGGAACATCAACACTCCCAACAGATTTCATGCGTTTCTTTCCTTCTTTTTGTTTTTCAATCAGCTTCTTCTTTCTGGTAATGTCTCCACCATAACATTTAGCTAAGACATTTTTTCTTAAAGCTGATAAATCAGCTCTAGCAATAATCTTACCTCCAATAGCTGCTTGAATCGGTACAGTAAATTGTTGTCTTGGAATCAACTTCTTTAGTTTCTCAACAATTATTCGCCCTCTTGCTTGAGCAAAATCACGATGCACAATTGTAGTTAATGCATCAACAACTTCTCCATTAAGCAGTATATCCATTTTAACTAAACGAGATGGTCGATATTCAATTAGTTCATAATCAAAAGATGCATACCCTCTAGTTTGTGATTTGAGCTTGTCAAAGAAGTCAAAAACAATCTCTACAAGAGGCATTTCGTAAACGAGTTGCATCCGAGTTTTGTCAAGAACTTGCATATCCTTATAAAGTCCACGTTTCTTTTGGCAAAGCTCCATGACTGCTCCTACATATTGTTCTGGTACAATAATTGCAGCTTTGACAAACGGTTCTTCAATATGATCGATTTTTTGAACATCAGGTAACAGTGTTGGATTATCAATTCGCACCATGTCTCCATTTGTTAAATATGCATGGAAAACAACGGATGGAGCGGTAGCAATTAAATCAATGTTATTCTCTCTTTCAAGTCGTTCTTGAACAACATCCATGTGTAATAATCCTAAAAAGCCACAACGAAAACCAAAACCTAATGCTTGTGATGTCTCGGGTTCATACTTTAATGAAGCATCATTGAGTTTTAATTTCTCTAAACCTTCTCTTAAATCACCATACTGTTTCGAATCAATTGGATATAAACCACAATATACCATTGAATTTAATTGGCGATAACCTGCTAAAGCTTCTTTTGCGGGATTGTCTTTGTTAGTAATCGTGTCGCCAACATGAACATCCTCTATTGACTTTATGGTTGCCGCCAAATAACCAACTTCTCCAGCTACTAATTGGTCTTTTTTGACTTCTTTCGGTGTACGAACTCCAACCTCTATGACTTCGTACTCTGCCTCTGTATTCATAAATTTTATAGTGTCTTTAACTTTAACCGATCCTTCTTTAACACAAATCGATAAGACAACCCCACGATAGGAATCATAGATTGAATCAAAAACAAGTGCTTTTAAAGGAGCATTGACATTTCCTTTAGGTGCAGGAACATTCTTCACTACTGCTTCTAGTACATCACGAATATTGACTGCATTTTTTGCTGATATTAGTGGTGCTTGTGAAGTATCAAGCCCAATTAAATCTTCTATTTCTTCTTTGACAACATCGACTTGTGCAGATGGTAAATCAATTTTATTAATAACGGGAATGATTTCTAAATCATTCTCAAGTGCTAAATAGACATTAGCAAGTGTTTGTGCTTCAACCCCTTGGGCTGCATCCACAACTAAAACTGCTCCTTCACAAGCTGCTAAACTTCTTGATACCTCATAAGTAAAGTCAACATGTCCTGGTGTATCAATAAGATGAAGTGTATAGTCTTGCCCATCATCAGCTCGATATGTCATCTGAACAAAATTGAGTTTTATTGTTATGCCTCTTTCTCTTTCTAAATCAAGTTGATCAAGAAGCTGTGTTTTCATATCACGCATTTGAACTGTATGAGTTTCTTCCAACAACCGATCGGCTAAAGTAGATTTACCATGATCAATATGTGCTATGATTGAAAAATTTCGTATATTTTTTTGATTCATAAAATCCTCTTTCATTGATTAAAGTGTAGCCGTTTTTGTAAAGTCTCAATGGCTGGTGAAATTAAAATTAACACAATTGCTGCAGAAAATCCTTGAATTGCGTTAGCACCTAACGCAGGTAAAAACGCATTAGAACCATATAGTATTACTTCTGTAAATGCATACGCAATCGCAATCCATAGTCCACCAATAATAAATGGTATAGTTCTTCGTAAAGAAGGTTTCTTTAAAAATCTCAAGGCAATGTAAACGAATAAATAAAGCAGTGACTTGATAACCAATGTGTAAGGTGCATATATTTGGTAAGGAGTTAATAAATCAGCCATTGCAGATCCAAGCCCATTGCTTAAAGCAAATTCTGGTTTGTTTAACACAATGACAAATGACATGACAGCTACGTCACCTAAATTGAAAAATCCATTTACACCAAGGGGTGCTAGTGATACGACCATTGATAAAGTAACCACACTCACCAAGGCAATCACTAGTGAATGCAATAAAAGTTGTCTAGTTGTTTTCATAGTTAAATCGTTTTCCTTCCCATAGTTTTTTATAGCCATTAACAAGTTGTGTTGTTTTCATCATTTGTTTTCCTTCAACTTGCAGTTCTCTTATATACAAACAACCATTTTTTACAGCAACAACTAAGTCTTGATTGTTCATTTCTAATATTTTACCATATGGTTCATTGTGCATAACATTACTAAAAACGGTTTCTCCAAATTTAACACGTTTGTTATCCAAAAACGCATAGGCATAAGGGTTTGGGTTCAATGCTCGTATTTGATTATAAATAGCTTTACCCTCTTTATTAAAGTCAATGATTTCATCTTGCTTCTGAATTGTTTTAGCAAAACTAACCTGGCTTTCATCTTGGAGTTTAGATTCAATTTTACCATCTAAAATATTAAGTAAACTATAATGCACTATTGTTTTTGCGGCTTCAATTAATCGTGGCTGTAATGTACCCAAAGTGTCATCAATATGAATCGGTACAGAGATTGTATCATACACAGGCCCTGCATCCATTTCAAGTACCGATTTCATCAATGATATTCCTGTTGATTGTTCGCCATTCATAATTGCATGCTGAATAGGTGCCCCTCCTCGATACTTTGGTAATAAAGAAGCATGAAGATTTATAACACCATGTTTTGTTAGCTTTAAAATTTTCGAGGGTAAAAACTGTCCATAAGCACAAGTAATAATTACATCAGCATTGTATTGTTTTAAGTCTTCGTAAGCATCCATAATTTTTTCTGGCTGCAACAAAGCAAGTTCATGATAAAGAGCGCTGTTTTTTACAGCTGAATATTGGAGTGTTTGTTTTCGACCAACCTTCTTATCACTTTGTGTTACTACACAAACAATATCAAGCGCTTCGATATTTAATAACTCTTCTAAGATCTCTTTTGCGAAATGGGGAGTTCCCATGTAAATCACTTTATATTTCATCATACGTATCACCCGCGATATTATAGCATCTTTTAGAAAACTTTAACATTGCACAATTAAAACGTTTTTGATATAATTGCACAGTAGATTGTTAAAAGGAGGTGTAGAAGATGCCAAACATTAAAAACCAAGAAAAGAGAGTTATTACAAACGCTAAAAGAGCTGAAAGAAATAAAGCTCAAAGATCAGCGCTTAAGACTGCTTTAAAAGCTGTTACGACTGCTGTTGAAGCAAATGATAAAGCTGCAGCTCTAAATGCTCTTAATAAAGCAAATAGTTTGTTAGATAAATCAGTTACAAGTAATATTCATCACAAAAACTTTGCTTCTAGGGAAAAAGCTCGCTTAGCAAAATCAATTAATAAATTAGCATAACACCTTCGTATGAAGGTTTTTTTATAAATAGGACATCATTGATGCCCTATTTTTATTACATTAGCTAATCCCCCCAAAGAAGTTTCTTTTAGTTCAATGGCGATTTTTTCTCCAGTATAATTCATTGTATCAACAACATCATCAAAGCTTACTCGAGGTTTCTTGATGTTAACAATTGATTTTGACATATACGCAGCATCTCTAGCTCGCAAACTTGCCACTCCATTTCTCTCTATACAAGGAATAATGACATACCCTCCCACAGGATCACATGTTAGCCCTAAGTGATGTTCTATAGCAATTTCTGCAGCATATTCAATTTCATCAAGACTTCCATTTATTAATTGTGAAATAGCTGCTGCTGCCATGGCACATCCAGCACCAACTTCAGCTTGACAGCCACCTATAGCACCAGAGATAGTCGCATTTTTTTTAATAACATTTCCAAATATACCAGCAGTAGCTAAAGCATTAATGCAATCCTGTTTACTATGACCTAAATCAAAATGGTAATGGTAAAGACAGCTCGAGACTATTCCGGATGCACCACATGTTGGAGCTGTCACTACTTCTCCTAATGTTCCATTTTCTTCCATATTAGCGTAAGCATAACTAACCAGCAATTGTGAATTTTGTTGATCACTTGGGACCCCCAAAAGATTTGCATTTTCGTTTAATTTCTTTGCAATCCGTGGCATATCTAATGGACCTAACAAATATCCTTCAGTGGCTAATCCTCTATTTATCGCCCTAAACATGGATTCTAGTATAGTAGCTAAATAGTCATATAAACCAGGTTCATTTTGATAGCAATAATCATAGTATGTAATATTATGCTTGTTACAATACTCTTTGATTTGACTTAAGTTTTTTTCTTGATACACAGCTTTTTGAAAGTCATAGTCACGGTTAAGAATTTTAATTGATCCACCACCTAATGAGTATACAACCCACTGATCAAGTTCTTGTTGATGATCATAACCTTTAATTATCAGGCCACTTGGAAAACTATATGAACAATCAGTTTTAAAAACAACGTCACATTCAAAAGGATTACAAACCATTTTTATAGCATGATCTGTAAAATGTCCTTTGCCGGTTAAAGAAAGTGACCCGTAAAGCTCTACAATGAACCTATTCGCGTTACTGTTTGATTCCATGTACAGTTTCATAGCTCTTTGTGGTGCAATCGTATGCGAGCTTGAAGGACCAGAACCTATTTTGTAAAGTTCTTTGATTGATTCCATAATGTCTACCTCAAAAATTCTAGCATCCACATTTCAAACCCTATTTTTTTATCAACTTGTGAAGATTTAATTCTTTGATCCAAAATTGCTAGATCAAACAAAGTTTTTAATGCGGATTTTTTAGTGAAATGATGCACTTGTTTATTAGACAGAAACCAATAATAATTTGGTGAAATGCCTATTTGTTTTATAATTTCGTTATCATTCAAATCTGTATCTTTTAAACTAAGAATTTGATATATTAACCGAATTTTTGAAGACAACACATACATTACATCGGAAGGTTGAAGTGTTTGTTTCTTTAAATTGTCATATGTTTTGAACGTTAATCGATTGTCTTTAGAAATAATTGCATCAGATAAATCAAACATCACCGCATTTCGCGAGTCAACAACTAACTTGGAAATCAATTGTTCATCAATTGGTCCATCAATTAAACTAAGTTTATCAAAAGCTTGTTTAACTTGAGAAATTGTTTGACAATATTGATTTAAAAGATTAATGGATAGGTTACTTAGATTTAAATTTAATTTCATATTGTAGGATTGGATTAATGATTTAATATCTAAATCATTGAATTGCTTAAGCTCAATCCAGTGAGCATGCTTTTTCAATGATTTAACAAGTTTCTTACGTGAATCAATATCTTTACTAACCAAACTAAAAATTAGAAATGTATCTGCATTTCCTTTCTCAATTATTTTAATGATCATCTCTTGGTTATTATCTAATAGACTACTCTTTGTATATAAACCAGATAAATTTTTGATATGAATCAACTTCTTGTTATCAAACATTGAGATAGTTGTAACTTCTTCAATAAGTTCTTCAAATCGAAAATCCGGTCGAGAACCATCAAAAAATCTCAAAGGTATGTAGTCAAGCTTATACTTCAATCTTATTTCATTTATCGTTGACTCAATTTGACCATCATCGTAGGCAGTAATCATCCATATCATTTTATCACCAATACAATTATATCATATCACCGTTCTATAAATAGAATTTGTTTTTCAATAACAACTGCATGATACAATTTATTCAACCTAAACTCAATGTGATGATGTTTCGAAGTTTCAAACGTTTTAATGTTGTAATCTAAAATTGTTTGAAGTACTTCTTTATGAGGATGACCATATGCAGAAGGATCACTAGAAATTACAACAAAGGAAGGTAAGATTTTCCCAATAAAATAATCATCTGTACTCGTTCTGGAACCATGATGACCCAACTTATGAACAAACACATCGAGTGAAGGATTTTCATTTAGTAACTGTCTTTCAACTTCTTTAGATGCATCACCAGTAAAAAGAAATGATAATTCATTGATTAATATTTCGAAAACAAGACTGTTATCATTATCATTTTCAAAGAACACTTCTTTTAAATAATACTGAATATTGAAATCATCAGTATCAATTATTAAGTTCTTTTGATCTACAATTTGACCAACTTGATAATCATTCAATAAGTTTTCTATGTTACCACTATGATCATGATCATAGTGCGTGATAATGATTCCATTAATTTTTTGAATGCCATATTGATTCAAAGCTTTCTTTAAGCTAAAATATTCACTTTCTTTACCCGTGTCAATTAAAAAAACTTCATTCATGTACGGACTTATCAACAACGTGCTATCGCCTTGTTTTACATCTAAATAAATTACTCGATATCCTCCGTTTCCATAAATTAGGAAATAGTAAACAAGCAAAAACAGAGAAAAAGAAAGTATCATTTTCTTAAGTTCTTTCTCTTTCAATAACACAAAGACCATAATTAAACCAAGGCCGACATTTAATTTACCAACAATTAGAAAACGATTAGAAAGAAATTGGTTCAACCATATTAAAAACGATTCCATAATTGTTATAGGAAATGAGCTATGAAAAATAACTTCTAACGAACTCAAGAAGAATACTATTAAACTTGTGCTTCTAAGAAAACTAAAAAATAGTGTTGTTGCTAAATTTACTTTATAGTTAATCATTAATTGCAAGACGATAATTAGTAGTGACCTCTTTATTGTTCGATGTTTCTTTTCAAACAAAAGATTCTGTGTTTTAAATACCGTTATTAACCAAAAAACCAGCGTAAATATTGCTGTAGGATAAATCATTAGTACTAATGACATTTCAAGAAGTGGTGAAATTTTTCGCGGTACTTTGGCTAACTTTAAGATTTCTTTTAGTAGAATCCGAATCAAACCAAATGATAGACCAAAAATTAGCAGCAACATAAGAAGAACGATGTGGTTTATCGTTTGTTTCTCAAAGAAAAGCGAAGTCAACCGTTTTATAAATGAATAAAAAACTGTGATCATTAATCCACTTGAAACAACTAGGCTTAATAGTTCATTGTTATTATCAAAGGAATGATTTAAAAATACTTTACTAGATATCTTACTATCTTTTGTTACAGAGTATAACCATGATGTTTTATATGATTTACCAATTGTTGTTAGAGATTTTACACTAATTCTACCGACATAGTGACTCATTAAAAGGGAAGCATTTTCTGAATTCATTTTGGTAGCATCAAAATTTCCTTGAATTAAGACGATATCGCCCACCATAAGCTGTGGATTTGCATCCGCAATATAATTGTGACCCCACTGTCTTAATGTCGTTGATTTGCTTGTTGAATTTGTGACTAACATAGGTTGACTAAATATTGGTTTAATTTCAATATACTGTAAACGTAAATTTAACAGAACTAGGAACAAAATAACAATCGTGTTTTTTCTTCTTTTTTCAATGATAACTATGAAACATTGCAAAAAAAGTAATAACCAAAAATAACTTGGATTGTACAAGTAAAGAATAGACGATAAAAAAAGATGAATCGCTACAAACATATATGGTCTTTTATCTTTTCAAACTTTGATATTCCGATACCTTTAATTTCAAGAATGTCCTCTATCAGTTTAAATTGACCTTTAGTTTCTCTGTACTCAATAATCTTATCAGCCGTGCTTGGTCCAACACCTGATAAAGTTTGCAGTTCTTCTTTTGAAGCAAAATTGATTGAGATACATTGATCTTTCTTTTTTGGTAACAATGTAATAACCATATCATCTTTAATTCTCTCGTTTAAGTTTAGTCTACCTAAATCAGCTTCTTTGGTAGGTTCAACAAATTTCAAAGCATCTTTAATACTCGATTTAGGATGTAGATTAACAACTTTTGGTTCAACAACTTCACCTAGAATTGTGACTTTAACTTTTTCTTGATTTAGATTTAATGTTTCGATATTTTGAATTGGAGAAACACTAATGAAAGCAACAATAAACAATAATAGTAAAGTAAGTTTCATAGAACCCCTTCCTATTATTGTTTTTTAACTCACCTGTTCCTAAAAAAAAGATGACCGATGTCATCTATTTAACAGATATTATTTCAACTTCGTATGGTGTTTCTACCCGAACAGTAACAACATTACCAGCCATTTTGTCTATCATCGCTAATGCTAATGGCGATACATTAGATAATTTACCATTTAGTGGATCGGCTTCAACAGAACCTACAATACTGTATTCGATTTCTTCATCCGTATCGAGTTCTTTAATTCTTACAACAGACCCCAAACCGACGCGTTTACTCTTTTTCTTTTCATTAATGATTTCAATGTTGTTTAACATTGATTCTAACTCACGAATTCGAGCTTCAATTTTCGCTTGACGATCTCGGGCTGCATCATAATCTGCATTTTCAGATAAGTCCCCTTGTTCACGAGCAGCTTGTAATTCTTCTTTAACTTCTTTACGAACTGTATGAATTAGATAATCTAATTCTTTTTGTAATTCAAGTAATCCTTCTTTTGTTACGGCAACTTTATTTGACATACTTCACAACTCCTTTAGCGTGTCGATTATAACACATCTTCATTGAGTATGCTAGAAATTTTAGTTTTCAACAAATCAATAGCTACTCTATTTTTACCACCTTCTGGAACAATAATATCAGCATGTCGTTTCGATGGTTCTACAAATAAATCATGCATGACACGGACGGTATTCATGTATTGATTGACTACTGACTCTAAGGTTCTACCGCGTTCTTTAACATCTCGCATTAATCGTCTGATAAAACGGACATCTGCAGGAGTATCAACAAATATTTTCATATCCAAAATTTCGCGAATATTTTCATCTTCTAAACAAAACAAACCATCCAGAATAATTACATCTGAAGGATTAATTGTTTCTGTTACATCTTTTCGTGTATAAGTAACATAATCATACAATGGTTTTTCAATGGCTTGCCTATTTTTCAGTACCTTCAATTGTTTTACGAGTAAGTCAATATCAAAAGCAAATGGATGATCATAATTCACAGCATAGCGTTCTTCCATAGACATTTCTTTTTGATCTTTATAGTAATCATCCATCTTAATGATTTGAAAAGAGGATACATTTGAAAAAGCTTTTTTCAGTTGCTTTCCAATCAACGTTTTTCCAGACGCGCTTCCTCCAGCAATACCAATAATAACAACATCTTTCATATCTACCTACCTAGCAATTCTTTTACATATTTATCATGTTCAGCAAATGTTTTGGAAAAATATGTACCCGTATTGTTATAAACATCCGCTACAAAAAACAAATAATCAGATTTAATTGGATTCAGTACTGCCGACAACGCGCTTTGAGTTGGATTACTCACTGGACCAACTGGTAGTCCAGCATAACGATAGGTATTATAGAGCGAATCAATAGCAATATTTTTCTCACACTCTTGCCAATCACTAAAATCATAAAGTGCATAACATACCGGCACACTGCTTTGTAATTTCATTCCAATTGATAAACGATTAAAAAACACCGAAGCCACCAGTTGCTGTTCATTTGCTGCTATAAATTCTGGACGAGCTTGTCGATTAGTTGCTTCAAATTGTAACATTGATGCTAAGGTAAACAGTTCATGAACACTTAAAGAACTTTTATCAAACAATTCTTTGTTATCCAAATAAAACTTCTCTGTAGGGTCAAGAATTCGTTTTGTAATCTCTTCAATAGAACTGTGTTCTTTGTTTATCTTATAAGTTTCAGGAGCAAAATATCCTTCTAGCTTTACTACAGTGTTGTCGTTTAAAATATCTTCAGTTAATACCTGATATTCATTGATTAGTTTGTTTAAATACTCAAGATCATTCCATTTTTCTAGTATAGCAGATTCAGAAATACCAGTTTTTGATTCAATTTCAGCGGCATAGTCTTTAGCCCACTTTCCAGGTAAAATTTTCACATCAAAATACTCAATATAGATCTTACTTTTATCAGTAATAATCGATAATATCTCTTGGGGTGTCATTGATTTTGAAATTTGAAATTTTCCTGCATAGGTGTTTGTGAAGTTCTCTTGTTTGGCTACAAACTTTGTAAGCATCGCGTTCTTAATAAATCCTTGCGTTTGAAGGTTATCAACCACTCTATTTAAACCTTCATTTTTAGATACTTCAAAAAGCTCAATTGCTTGATCGTTGCTAACTGGTTTGAGTTGTTCTGTGTAATAGTAATAGCCCGCTCCAGCTCCAGCCATAATTAGAACAATTAAAACTAATAGTATTTTTTTAAACATACAACTTAATGATCGTGGCCACAATTACATTTATGATCATGATTATGTTCGTGTTCATGGTCATGTCCACAATCACAATCATGATCATGGTCTGTCTGTTCAGAAACAAATGTGTTAAATACTTCTTCAATCATTTCCCATTCGGATTCATCAGTAATTGGTTCTAAATCTCCTTCTTCAGTGTAAGAAGAAACAAAGACATTTCCTTGTTGTTCATCTTCCGGATTAAAGTATAAAACATATTGTTTATTTGTTTGATCACTTTGAAAAGTGAACAGAACTTCCATTTCTACTTCTTTTCCTTCTTCATCAATAATAATAATTTTGTCGTTATCCATTTTCGATTCCTCTGTCAAGATAGCGCTGAAGTATTTCAACTGCAGCTACTTGATCTATTACTTTCTTTCTATCTTTTCTTTTTTTATTCGACTTAATTAAGGATTTGTGAGATGACATAGTCGACAATCTCTCATCCATTAAGATGATTTTTCCACTAAACACTTCTTCCAGCATCTCTTTAAACATTAGCGACACTTGTGCTCTAGGACCTAAATCATTATTCATCATCTTAGGTAATCCTAAAATGATTTGTTCTGCTTTGTGTTCATTAATAATCGGGATCAATTTTTCTAGACATTCTTCATAGTATTCACTCTTAAAAAGGATGGTTGTAACTGGATGAGCATACAATCCCAAACCATCACTGACAGCAATACCACACGTCTTAGATCCTAAATCAAGACCCATACAAATAGGCTTCATTAATCGTTTGCTAAATAGACTCTCATTAGCTCTTCAATAATCTCAAAACGTTCAAGTTGTTGTATTTTACTGCGTGCTCCCCGATGAGAAGATATATAAGCAGGATCATTTGTAATTAAATAACCCGCAAGTTGATTAACAGCATTATATCCTCGTTCTTCTAAGGCAGCAGCAACTTCAACCATGATTCGATGAATATTTTCTTGACGAATTGATTCAGTCGAATACGCCATTGTTTCGGTCAAATCTTTATTTTCCATTAGTCTTCACCCCTTACTTGTAAGTTTAAACTATATTTACCACTTTTTAAAGCTAAATAGCTACGATTTGATGAATTAATTCTAGAGACTCATCAATTTTCGACGTATCTTTACCACCTGCTTGAGCAAAATCAGGTTTTCCCCCACCATTTCCATTTGTCACTATCGCTGCTTGCTTAACAAGATTTCCAGCATTTATTCCTTTTTCGATAACACTCTTAGGGACTCTACAAGCAAAGTTAATTTTGTCTTCACCTACAAAAGCCCCAAAAACAATTGTATTCTCCAAAGAGTTTGCGAGCGTGTCAACAACATTTTTTGCTAATTTTCCATCAAGTTTTGATTTGAAGATTAGAGAGTTATAGTCCCTGCCTAAAACCAATTGATTTTTAATACGCTCAATTTCATTGTTTACCAATTCTTGTTGTAATTTTTCAAGTTGTTTCTCTAAATCAAGAGATTGTTTTTCAAGAGAAGTTAATTTGTCATCAATTCTAGAAATAGAGTTCACTTTTAGAGTGTTTGCGATTGATGTTAAATGAGCTTCTAAGTTATTTAAATAGTCAAAAGCTCCTTTGCTGGCTTTAGTTGTTAATCTGCGTATTCCTGAACCAATGCTTTCTTCTGAAATAATCTTAAATAATCCGATTTCTTCAGTATTTTCGACATGACACCCACCACAAAATTCTTTAGAAAACTGGCCCATACTAACTACCCTTACGACATCACCATATTTTTCGTCAAACAAAGCAATCGCCCCTGATTGTTTTGCTTCATCAATAGGTAAATACTCAATCACGGATTGATGAGCTTCAAAAATCCAGTTATTGACGATTGATTCGATCTCTAATTGTTGTTCTTTAGATACTTTTTCAAAATGGGTGAAGTCAAAACGAGCATACTCATCTCCTACAAAGCTACCAGCTTGTGTCACGTGATTTCCTAACACAAAAAGTAGTGCTGCATCAAGTAAATGAACTGATGAGTGATTTCGAGTGATTAGTTGGCGACGAAATTTGTCAACACTTAAATCTACAGTCTCTTGCACATGAATAACTCCTTCTACATTCGTAACATGATGCAGAAATTGATTGTGAGGCGCTTTTTGAACTTCAACAACATTTGCACTAAATCCATCATTAAAAATCTTACCGGTGTCAAAAACTTGTCCACCACTTTCAGCATAGAAAATGGTTTTCTCAAATATTATTTCACCTTCATCATCTAATGAGTTTACTTGTTTACCATTTTTAAATAATCCAATTACTTTGGATGATAAATTTAAAGATTTGTAACCAACAAATTCAGAAGTTAGTGTGAAGTTCATTAAGTCTTCGTGTTGTTCACTGAATGATTCAAGTTTAACACGTGCATTTTTCGATAATTCTTTTTGATGTTTCATTGCCTCTTTGAACCCTTGTTCATCAACACTAAATCCGCGTTCTTGAGCAATTTCGACTGTTAACTCAAAGGGAAATCCATATGTATCATAAAGTTTAAAGGCATCCTCTCCTAACACGATTTTGTTTTCAGAATTCAATAAGACATTTTCAAGTAATTTTTCTCCATCATTTAGAGTGCTTTCAAAACGTTCTTCTTCGAGTTTAACTAATCGTTTAATTAATTCAACTTTTGATTGTAATTCTGGATAATAATCCTTCATTATGTCTGCTACAACTTCGACTAATTCATACATAAAAGATTGCTTAATCTGTAGCTTTTTACCATAACGAATCGCTCTACGAATGATTCTTCGTAAAACATACCCTCTTCCTTCGTTTGAAAAGAGTGCTCCATCTGCTAAAGCAAATGTGACAGTACGAATATGATCCGCTATGACACGATAAGCTACAGGATCTTGATGATACCCAATGGATGAGTATTTTTCTGCTTTATGAATAATTGGCAGAAATAAATCTGTATCAAAGTTGGTTTCACCATCTTGCATAATTGATACTAATCGTTCGAACCCCATTCCTGTATCGATGTTTTTTTGAGGTAGTTCTTTGTACTGAGAACGTTCAAGCCCTTCGACTCCATTGTATTGAGAAAAAACAATATTCCACAATTCGACGTATCGATCATTTTCTTCGTCATTTAAAAACATTTGGATTCCACGTTTTTCTGGATCAAACTTTTCTCCACGGTCAACAATAATTTCTGAGTTAGGGCCACACGGACCTTCACCAATTTGCCAAAAATTTTCTTCGAATCTAGCTATATGCGATGGATCAATACCAATATCGTTCACCCAAATATTATAAGCTTCATCATCGCCTGTATGTACTGTAATGTAGAGCACATCTTTATCAATACCCATCCATTCTTCACTCGTTAAGAATTCCCACGCAAAATGAATGGCTTCTTTTTTAAAGTAATCTCCAATACTAAAGTTTCCAAGCATTTCAAAGAACGTGTGATGCCGTGATGTTTTACCAACGTTTTCAATATCGTTGCTTCGAATAGCTTTTTGAGCATTTGTGATACGATTTGATTTGGGTTTCACACTTCCATCGAAATACTTCTTTAAAGCAGCAACCCCTGAATTAATCCATAACAATGTTGGATCATTTTGAGGAATTAATGAGTGTCCTTTTTCAATCATATGACCATTCTGTTGAAAATAGTCTAAGAACATTTGTCGAATTTGTGTACTACTTAATTGTTTCATAATGCATCCTTTCCAATAAAAAAATCGCCCTACAAAGGAACGATTGATAACCGCGGTACCATCCTAATTCACACTATGTGTGCACCTTTATGTTTTAACGCTTCACTCTCGCGGAAGTTATTAACTTCAGATATGTTGAGTAGCTTCAAGAATCATTAGTATAGATTTGCACCAACCATCTACTCTCTTTAAAAAATGTATTTCTTTACTCATCTCAACTCTTATGCCAAGAATATAGCACAATTACAATACTGATTCAAGCAATCAATTAATCTTTCTTTGTTTTAACAACCGCAAAGAAATAATACAAATGAAACAACCATATTAGACCTAATAACAAAGTTAACAAATTATATTGTTTCGAAAAATACAAGCTAATAAAAAGTGTCAACGTAATTGTAATCATAAATTTAATTTTTGATTGCTTCGTTAACCCTTCTCCATTAACATAACTTTCCAAATTGCTTTTAAAAATTTTGCTGTTCATAAACCATCCAGTAATTTTCTTAGAGTGTTTTGAAAACAGGATAAAAGTTAACAATAAGAAAGGGAAAGATGGTAATAACGGTATAAACGCAGCTATCATTCCTACTAACAAACTTATAAACGCAATCAATAAACTCATCCATTTTTTTAACATGAAGAAATCATAACATAGAATTTCCCAACATTATCAATTACATATCTGAAAGTCGTTGAATTCTTTCTACAAGCTTTGTCATTATTTCATCAGAATATTCTTTCTGGCATGCTTCCATAAAGACATTGACATCACCTATACAGATAAGAGCATTTTTTGCACGAGTTAATCCGGTATACAATAATCTTTTTTGCATCATAAATCGGTGTTGACGACTGCCAACAAATATAACTACAGGATATTCTGAGCCTTGAGCCTTGTGAACAGACATACAATATGCATGTTTAAGATGAATAAAGGTATCAGGGTTGTATTCAACTATGACACCATCAAAATCAACGATTAAGTGATCTTTTCGATCATCACTTTCATCTTTATAGATGATTTCAATTAATATCCCAGTATCTCCATTGAAAACAAAATCATCAGGTTGGTTTTTAAGTTGTAATAACTTATCCCCTTCTCTGAAGGTCATATATCCAAATTTCAGCTCTCGTTTCTTTGGATTATTAGGGTTGAGTGCCTTTTGCAACATAAAGTTTAATGCATCAATTCCGTGAGTTCCTTCATATTTAGGTGCTAGCACTTGTATATCGTCCACTCGATACCCACTATCCATCGCTTTGATGTATAGGGTCATTACTAGTTGGCGCAATTGTTCATCACTATCAAAAAATGAAACATCTTGCTTGCATAAACTGAGATCAAAAACCCCATTATTAACACTTTTTGCTAAAGAAATAATATTACTTCCACTGTCTTGTCGGTAATTGTGTTCCAGAGTTGTGACAACAAATTGTTGACTCATAATTAAGTCACGAATCAAGAAACCTGGCCCAACGGAAGGTAGTTGATCTTTGTCCCCAATAAAAACTATCTTTCGAACAAAAGGTGTTGCATCACACAGTGCTGCCATTGTATAGGAATCCACCATAGAGAATTCATCGACAACTAAAATATCTGCATAGAGTGGGTTTGCATGATTTCTACCAAATGTATTAGTTTCTAAATTCCATTCTAACAGTGAGTGTATCGTCGAGACGTCTACTTCAACAAGTTCTTTTAATCGTTTGGCTGCTCTGCCTGTTGGAGCACAAATTGCGATTTGATAATATGGAAACGCTTCTCTTAAAAGAGCGATGATTCCTTCCACAATCGTTGTTTTTCCGGTTCCAGGTCCACCTGTTATAATCGTTTTATCATTATTGAAGAATGATAAAATTGCTCGTTTTTGTAATATGTCATAAATAATTCCTGTCTTTTTTTCATATTTTGTCAAAAGTTATTCAATATTCTTTTCACTTTCATCCATTTCTTTTACAGGCATGTTATAGAAATATGACGCACAAATTTGTTCAGATGTATACTGAGAATGATGATAGTAATCTTCATCTGAATCCTGAATTACTTGAGCATTCTTATTACATTCGATTAAGTTTTCATCAAATTGGAAATCAGACATACCATACTTAAGACATGATGACTTTAACTCTTCGTAGGTTACATAAGTACTTCCTGTTGCCATGCATCGTTGTAACGATTCATACACTATGATTGCTTGCAATCGTTTGGGATGATCTCTTTCAAATCCTAAACTAGCAGCTATTTTATCAACTGTCTTAAAACCAATACCATCAATATCATCAATCATACGATATGGATTTTCCAATACAATTTCCATTGCTTTTGATCCATAAACACTCTGTATTTTCATCGTTTGTCTTAGTGTGATGTTGTATCGAGTAAAAAAGTTTATGACTTGTTCCAAATCGATTTGAGAACGAATGACATCTATTAAAACAAGCTTCTCTTTGTTACTAAGAAAATCATCATCGAATTCAAATTTTGAGTCATCTTTAATTATGTTAACAATATCTTGAGAGTAATGATCAACAATCCGAGTCGCTTTGATTTTTCCTATTCCCGGAAATTGACTAGAACTCAAGAACTTGATGACAGCTTCTCTGTTTGTTGGAATTCGGGTTTCATAACTTTGGACTTGTAATTGAAGACCGTAACGAGGGTGTTCAGAGTAAATACCATAGAATGTATACATTTGATCAATTATCAGTTTTGGTAAATATCCTGTAATGACCATCTCTTTTTGAGTTAAGTCATCAAGTTTAATAACATACACTGAAAAATCGTTTGATGTCGAACGATAAATTTCTTTTATTAACAGTGCATCTAAAGTAACTATTTCCATATACTTAAGCAAAAAGCGCAACGACAGCTATTAAGTTATTAATGATGTGAAAAAAGATAGCTCCCATTAGCGTGTCTGTTTTGAGATAAATCAAACCCATCATGTAACCCATTAGTGCATATTGTGGCAGAAATAATAGTTCGTGAAATTGACCATTTTGTAGACCCGCATACACATGAATAAACCCAAAGGTTAGACTTGATATGATTAAAGATTTAGAAAACTTACTTTTGTTTTCAACATTAATTAACGCATATCTAAAGACAAACTCTTCGATAAATGGTGCTAGAAAAACAGTTGCAATTATCATCAACATTGGTGAAGATTTCGCAATCATTGCTACAAGCTCTTGGTTTTGAGATGAAGTCGATGGTAATAAAGGCTCAACAAGACTCAAGTAAAATGTTGCCAACAAAATATAAATAACATAGTAAATACCAGTTGTTTTAATTATTAACAACCATTTTCCTGCGGATTGTTTAATCTGAGATAGTAAATCTTTTCGAAATAAAACAATAAAAACAATGCTTCCAATCAAGAGCCCATAAAAATTAACTTTTGCCATTATATCAATGAAGATAGCTGATGTTTCTTCTAGAACATAAAGATCAGTCAGAGAAATTTGATAGTTTTGAAGAAGGATACTGAGTACTATTCCAGAAAAAACCAATTGAACACCAATATAGTACACTGCAATCATCAATATTCTTTTGGGTAATGATGGATTATTCATTAATAACCTCCTCAATCCGTTGTTGTAAGCTGATTCCATTTCGATAAACGGTATCAATTCTTCCAGCCCCTAATACGATATCCCCATCATAAAAGACAACTTCTTGTCCTGGGGTAACTCCTGAAACTTCTGGACTAATGGTTACCATTAATGTGCCATCTTCATTGAAATGAACTGAAACAGGATTGTCTTTTTGGCGATATCTGAATTTAGCCATACACTCGATATCTTTTTTATCTGTATACCAGTTCACTCGATCGACTAAGCAAGCATCACTCATTAGCCAAGGGTTTTCTTGACCGACGCAGACATAAACAGTATTGGTATCCTTGTTTTTGCCACAAACAAAATAAGGTCCCTTAAATGCTGAAATATTTAATCCATGACGTTGCCCAATCGTGTAGTACATAACTCCTTGATGTTTTCCAACTATGGTTTGTGTTTCGATATCGACTATGTTTCCTTCAGTTTTTGATAAGTAATTACTTAAAAATTCGCGATATTGTCTTTCACCAATGAAACAAATCCCTGTACTATCCTTCTTCTTTGCGATTGAGAGACCCAGTTTGTCTGCGATAGTACGTACTTCGGGTTTTGTTATATTTTGTAAAGGATATAGAGTGTGTTGAAGTGCATCTAGAGATACTTGAGCTAAAAAATATGATTGATCTTTGTTGTTATCGCTTGCTTTAGCAAGTCTTTTGACCCCATCTACTTCAACAAGTTTTGCGTAATGCCCTGT
>JAAYEW010000052.1 GCA_012728555.1 Erysipelothrix sp. | reverse complement strand
GTCTATAACCATGCACATATTGGAAATGCTCGTCCAATTGTTGTTTTTGATACGCTCAAAAAGACATTGGAAGCTAAAGGTTATCGTGTTCACTATGTTTCAAACTTTACTGATATCGATGATAAAATCATCCAAAAAGCATTGGATGAAGCAGTAGATGAACATGCGATTGCGAATCGGTATATTCAAGCATATAAAGAAGTTAGAAAAGCATTACATGCTCATGAACCCGATGCAACACCTCAAGTGACTCAAAATATTAATGCAATTATTGAGTTTATTCAATTATTGGTGGATCAGGGTTATGCCTACCAAGTAGGTGATAACGTTTATTTCAGAGTCAACAGTGTGTCAAACTATGGAAGTTTATCTCACCAAAATTTAGAGATGCTTCAATCTGGAAGTCGGATTGATGAAAATACTGACAAAGAGAGTCCGCTTGATTTTGTATTGTGGAAAAAAACCGATGATCAAGGGATTAAATGGGAATCTCCTTGGGGCAAAGGAAGACCGGGGTGGCATACGGAATGTGTTGTCATGATTCAAAAGGAGTTTAAAACAACTCAGATTGATATTCACGGAGGTGGACAAGATTTAAAGTTTCCTCATCATGAAAACGAAAGTGCACAAAACAGCGCTGTTCATCATCATCCATTAGCGAATTACTGGATACATAATGGGATGATCAATATTGATGGAGAAAAAATGAGTAAATCATTAGGAAATGTTTGGTGGGCTAAGGAAGCGATTAATCAATTAGGGAGCAATGTTAGTCGTTGGATATTGATTCAAAATCATTATCGCCAAACGATAAATTTGACTGATGATACAATAACAACAGCTCAAGTAGAGATTGAGAAATTCCAAAATGGTTTAAAACAAGCCCATTTAAAGTTGCAGTTAAGCGGACAAAAGACTCAAACATTGGATGATGACCTGTATCACTTATTCCTTGAAGCAATGGAAGATGATTTAAACACGCCCAATGCGATAGTGATTTTGTTTGATGGATTGAAGAAATTAAATCAACTCGTTAGAAATAGGGAAATTGATTTAGACCAGTTAGCATCTGTTTACAATTTCTTGATAAAAGGATTATACATTCTGGGAATTGATTTCAATTTATCACCAATGGATCAAGATGACCTAAATCTATATCAACAGTGGACAGAGGCGAAGAAAGAAAAGAATTTTGAGATTGCTGATAAACTTCGAAATGAGTTAATCGAAAAAGGAATTCTGTAATGACGTATAATGGTTCAGTCTTAGCTTACATGGGAGATTCTGTCTTATCGACACAAGTAAGAGAATATTTGATTCTGAATGGATTAACTCGTCCAGAAGAGCTCCTGAGTGCCTCAAACTTCTTTGTGTCCGCTATCTTTCAAGCGAAATTCATGACAGTTCTTTTGGAAGAAAATTGTTTAGATGAGAAGGAATTAAGTATCTATAGACGTGGATTCAATTATAAGAATCGATCCATTGCCAAAAATGCTGATTTAAAGTCTTATCGGATGGCAACTGGACTGGAGGCTTTATGGGGTTATTGGTTTCTCAACAAAATGACAGAACGCTTGAAACAAATGTGGGACAAATATAAAACATTTACAGAGGAGAAGTATGGCACAATATATTTACGGGAAAAATAGTGTTTTAGAAAGACTGAGACAAAAGAAGAGTATTGAAACTTTGTATCTTGTTTCTTCTTTCAAAGAACTTGAGAAGCTTGCGAAAGAACAAGGGATCACTATCAACAAGTTATCGAGCATCGAAGCTGACAAACTAGTTAAAGGTAATCACCAAGGGGTGATTGCGAAAATCCAGGAATACAAAAGTCATGATTTGAAACAGTTAGTTACTTCGCTGGATATGAGTACTAATCCAATCTTGGTGATGTGTGACCAACTTGAAGACCCCCACAATTTAGGAGCTATTTTGAGAACATGTGATGCTGTTGGGGTTAGTGGTGTAATCATCAATAAGAATCGTAGTGTTTCTTTGAATTCAACAGTCGCAAAAGTTTCAACAGGCGCAATAGAAACAGTACCGGTTTGTGTTGAGACAAATCTAAGAGATTCTTGTAAGTATTTAAAAGAAAAAGGATTCTGGATTGTGGGAGCTGACAATGATGAAAGCATTGATTATCGTAAAATCCCTCATGATCGCCCGTTAGTGATTATTGTTGGTTCTGAAAAAAATGGGATTAGTAATATTTTGAAAAAAGAGTGTGATTATTTGGTAAAGATATTTATGTTAGGGAGTGTTAATTCATTGAATGTCAGTGTAGCAACAGCGGTAATGCTGTATTCAATTGTTGAAAAAAGAATTCCATAGGTGGGGGACATATGAACGAGTATGAGTTATTGTATTATTATCGATTAAATCCAACGACAACTTTTAACGCAATTGTGAAACAATTTGAAAAATTAATGTTTTCATCAATTCACAAAGTGTGTTATAACTTTTCTGGTCAATGTTTTGAGACCAGTGATGCTTTTCAAGAAGGATTGTTTTCGTTGGTCTCTTCTCTTGATAATTTTCGAGAAGATTTAGGATCACAATTCTCATCCTACTTATACACGTGTGTGACAAGTAGTACCCGGTTATTAATGAGAAAACATCGTTCACTTTCTTTTGGTTTGTTGGATCGAAGTATATCGTTATCGTATCCTGTAACTGTGGATGAGAGTGTAACGTTATTGGATGTTATCGCAGAGAAGACATATAAGTATGATCCAGAATATATGGCTCACTTTGAAGACAAAATGTTAATTACTTATGACATTCTAGATTCTTTAAAGGAAATTGAAAAACAAGTTTTTGTTTTACGAAATGATGGATATTCATACGAAGAAATCGCTGAGATGTGTCAAGTTAGTACTAAGAAAGTAGATAATATTTTACAGAAAATCCGAAGAATCGCTAAGGAAGCCCTATAGAATGGAGAAATTAGTTCAAGCTCTTACTTTTTCAATTGTATTTTCTCCATTTTTCTTTCTCATGTTGGTATTCACTAGCTATAAACCAAGTAAGAACAAGTCAATTAAAAAACATATCCAAGAAGAATACATTCAAAAACCTCTCAAAAGTATTGGATTTCTGTTATTAATTATTCTATTAATGACAATCACACTCTATACAATGTTATAAAACCTGTTGGTTGATAAACCAACAGGTTTTATAAAAATATCTGTTAATAAGTATCTTTTAACAATGATATTTGTGTATCTTTTGGTTTGTCATCTAAAAGTTCTACAATATCCTTCGCAATCAATCGCAGACTCGCTAAGCTACAGCCTTTGTCTAAGAGTACTAAAAGATCATCATTGTCCATAAAGTATTTTAGCTTAACAGGGGTATAGCCAGAACGTTCTAAAATAGTGTGGATACGATTTGAGAAAGTTATGATGACATCATGTGTTATGTCATTCAATTGATTTATTTCGTTGATATCAAGTGTAGCCGTTAATTCAAAATCGATTAGAGTATGTAATTGTTCAATAAAATAGGCAATTCGTTCATAGCTAACATTAGTCACAATAACAATACGAGTGCGATTATCTGTAAATAGTCTGTTTTTGGTAATCCATTTTGAAAAGATCAGTGTAATGGATGAAATTTGTTCATCTTGAAAGCTCACCTGAAAATAATCTCTAATTGGTTCTAATTCCCTTTTAATTGTTAAATAGAGTAGTGGAAACTGTTGGGAAGTATTCTTAATTAATTGGTCATTATAAACATATTTGAATTCATTCATGAAGTATCCTCGATAGATAAAAACATAAAGTTCATCAAGCATCTGAGTTTTGGTTACGATACTTAGATTCATTTGTTGGACGATTGCTTCATATAGGTTGTTTACAAGGTAATAAAGTTTATGATTGTAAGGGAGCGATACTGGGGGATTAAAATCAATCATGCTGATTACTTGATTGAATGCAATATTCTCAACTCGACTATTTTCAAATAAATAGAAATTAAGTGGTTCAAGAATTAGAGACTCTATTTCTATGTCTTTCTTTAAAGGAAATCTTGAAAGTAAAATGTAGAGTATAAATATCTTTTTTGAATAGTAATTCGCTTGTAACAAATAGTCATTTAAGAATTGTTTGCACTTTTCTTGAGCATATGAAACATATTGATTTAGATTACTTAGCATTGCATCGAAAATTTGATTTTCACTTGGGGAGTTTGCACGACGTCTATGAATCTGAAAATCATGAACATCTATGCATTCTTGAATTAATTGTACGACAAGAAGTCTATGGCGAAGGGGATTACCAACGATTTCTATTCCTTTCCCTGAATAGCTCTTTATCCCTAAATTATAAACTTTCAGATATTCTTTAAGAACTAAGACATCTCGTTTTTTAGTAGTGATCGAAATACCCCAGTAATTATAAAGTTTCGATAAATTAAGCACACTCTCAAAGTAAGCTAATGTGATGATGACTTTGAGCCGTTCAATCTGAGAAGGAACATACGATTCAAAGGTTAATGATCCAACAAAGTCAGTGAAATCATTGTAGGTTATTTGTGCTTGGATGTCGGATTGATTTATCGTAATCTGGTTTTTCTTTTGTAAATATAGATTAAGAAATGCTAAATCCTTGCGAATCATGTGTGTAGTTTTATTGAATGTCTGACTCATGGTTTTTAGCGATAAATTGGTGTTGTTCATGACATATTTGAGTATTTTGATGTGACTTGAAGTTAGCATAGGAAACCTCCAGTTCTATTATATCTCAAACGGTCCATTTAGTTAACAAAATCATTGTGTTTTTGTTCCTTGTGAAGGCCAAATGAATTAATTATCATAAAGACATCAATAACGAGAAAGGAGACGTTATATGAAATTTAAATTTCCAAAATCTTGGAAAGATGGAATTCAAACATTTGGACGTTCATTGTTACTACCAATTGCTTTATTAGCACCTATCGGTATGGTTATGGGAATAGCTAATGCATTAACTCAATCGTACATGATTGAAAGATTACCTTTCCTAAGTAACGGAACACTACAAACTGTTTTGAGTTCTCTAAAGAGTATTACTCAAATCCTGTTTAATAACATTCCACTATTATTTGCAATGGGGGTTGCTAATGGTGTTGCTAAAAAGGAAAAGGGCTTAGCGGTCTTTGCGGCAGTCGTATCATATTTAACATTAAATGCGACAATGAATGTCTATTTATCCGTAAGTGGTACTTTAGCAGAAGCAGCAGTAGCTTCGCAAGTTGGACAAGGATCTGTCTTAGGAATTCAAACATTAAAGATTGAATCATTAGGCGGGATTATTTCTGGTTTATTAGCAGCTAAAGTATGTGATCGATTCTATCGAGTTGAGTTCCCACTCGCATTCGCATTTTTTGGTGGTAAGAAATCAGTACCAATTATTACATTCCTACTCACTATTCCTATCGGATTAATTATTCCGGTCTTCTGGGAAGTCTTTAATAAGATTTTAATGAGTATGTCATGGATCTTTATGAATGATTACTTTGGAACAGGTTCTTACTATATGTTAAATAGAGCTTTAATTCCATTTGGATTACACCACGTATTATCATCGACAGTTCGTTTTACAGAAGTTGGTGGTTCTTATTTAATTAATGGTACTGAATATGTTGGTATCCTTAATGCATTGAACGAAGTCCTCTTCAATTTAGGACCAAGCAGTCCATACTGGGCTGAATTAATGCCTAAATTAACAGGTTACTTAGCTGTACCACAAATGCTAACTACACTATTTAGGTTTCCAGCAATTGGTTTAGCGATGTATCACACATCATTTACTAAGAATAAAAAGATTGCTAAAGCGGTAATTATTACTTGTGTTATGACAGCGTTTTTAGGAAATATTACGGAACCTCTTGAGTTCTCGTTCCTATTTATTGCTCCACAATTATTTGTTGTCTACTTAATCTTATCCTTCTTCTTAACTATACCAATTTCATTCTTGAATATTTCGATTGGATACATCCGTGGTACAATCTTTGATTTTGGAATCTTTGGTTTATTGTACGAAAACACAAACTGGATTCAATTAGTTATTTTAGGTATAATTAACTTTGTAGTATTCTACTATGCATTTAAGTACTTTATTAAACGTTGGAATCTTGAAACACCAGGACGTGAAAGTTTTGATTTAGTGGAATCATCTAGTGAATTATTGAAAACTAGAAACTATCCAGAAATGGCAAGACTTGCTGTAGAAGGATTAGGTGGAAAAGCTAATATTTTAGGGGTTGAAAACTGTATATCACGTTTGCGTGTTGACTTAGATGACCCAAGTTTAGTTGATCAAGAAAAAATTAGAGAATCAGGTTGTACAGGAATCTTCTTCCCATCTGAAAAACACATCCATGTTGTCTTTGGACCACATGTTGAGTTTGTTAAGAATGAAGTGGATGATTTATTAAAAGCGTAAAGGAGTTACATCATGAGAGCATATTATGATTCAAGTTCAAAGGAACATTTCAATCCGAATATTTCACGATTCTTTGATGAACACATTAAGATCAAGGCTTGGCTTGTCGTTGAAAGTGAATTAGCTCTTGCACAAGCGTCTCTTGGGATTATTCCGATGAGTGCTGCAGAGCACATTAAGGATCGGGCAAAAATTGAAAACCTAGATTTAAATAAGATGCAACAAATTAAGAGTGAGATTGGTCACGGGTTTGTTCCGTTTGTTAAAGTTCTTGGTGATGCTTGTGATGCAGAATCCTCAAAATACGTACACTATGGTGTAACAACTCAAAACATTCAACAGACAGGTCAATTATTGATTCTTAGAGATTTGACTATTGTCTTTAAGCAAGTATTAGGAGAAATCTTAGAAAATTTAGCAAACTTAGCGAAAGATCACGCAAATACTGTGATGGCAGGTAGAACACATGGTCGTCACGCTATTCCAATTACATTTGGCTACAAAGTATCTGTATGGATTTATGAGTTAAGACAAGCGATACAACGACTGGAAGAAGCTGAAAAAAGAGTCTTTACCGTTATGATGGGTGGAGCAGTAGGTGCCTTCAACACTCAGCCTGAAAAAGGACTAGAGGTTCAACGTCGTGTCGCACAAGCACTGGATATGAATGAAATGGAAGTACCATCTCGAAATATTCATTCGCATAAAATTGAGTACATTACTTCGTTAGCGCAAATTGCAAACGTACTACATAAAATGGCTGAAGAAGTATATTATGGTGGAATTGAAGAGTTTAATGAAATCCAAGAAGAGTTCAAAAGAGGAACTGTTGGATCATCAACAATGCCCCATAAAATCAACCCTAAATTAGCAAAAGGAATTATTGCGAATGCAGCAAAGTTGTATTCTTTAATTCAACCGGGTTTGTATGCAAATGTGAGACTTTATGAAGGGGACTCTTCACAATACATGATGTTTGATGGATTAATTGATGAAGCTATTGAACTCATGAATGAAGTTTTAATTCGAGCAAACCCTCTAACCAAGGGTATGCAAGTGAATGTTGAGCAACTCTATAGAAACGCAAATCTTAACAATGGTTTAGATAATGTTGATCACATTATGATGGAGCTAGCACCACTTATTGGTAAAGATAAAGCCCACTCCTTGATGTATGATATTGCAATGAAAGTTAAACTTGAAAAGAAAGATCTCTATGAGTTGTTGACACAAGAGCCTTTATTAAAGGATCAAAGTTCTGAGTATTTACATTCATTAATTAAACCTGAGAATTATACAGGTATTAGCGCACAACTAGCTTTACAACAAGCTGAAGCAGCAATCAACAAGGCTAACGAACTACGTAGTCTTCAAACACGATTATAAAAAGGTAGTTTCGACTACCTTTTTTTCTCAAAAGGAGCGTATGAATGCTAACGATCTATTCTAAAAACATTGTATTACCCGATAAAATTATTGAAGGATTCATTATCATTAACCATGGAAAAATATAAGAGATAACATCTTCATGGGAAGATGATTTTATTGATTATGGAGATAACATAGTGTTACCCGGATTTATCGATCAACATACCCATGGGTGGGGTCGCGGTTCTTTTCTGTACGAAAACAATGAAGAAAGTTTAAGAATGATGATTGAGGACCAAGCAAAAGAAGGGGTGACAGGCTTTTTAGCGACAACTTTTACCGATTCACTGGAAAATATCCATCAATCAATCAATGCAGCAAATGAAGTACTCAAAAACCACAATAAAGGAACAAAGTTATTAGGGTTACACATTGAAGGTCCATTTATTAATAAAAAATACAAAGGAGCTCAGAAAGAAGAATACTGCTTAGATCCAGATGTAGACGTTATGAAAGGATTTATTGAGAAATGCGAAGATCCTCATCTGATTAAACTAATTACAATAGCACCAGAGCTACCAAATGCTAAAAAGCTTATTGAGTTTTGTCGTCAAAATGGTATTCAAGTGTCTGCAGGTCACACAGGAGCAACTTTTGAAGAAATTTTAGAAGCTAAGAAATGGGGTGTCAGCGGCGTGACTCATATGTATTCCGCAATGACAGGTTTGCACCATCGTAATCCAGGGGTGGTTGGTGCTGCACTGTTCGATCAAGATTTGTACTGTGAGTTTGCAAAACAAACAGGAATTACAGTTAGACATGAGGTTTTTAATCTAACATATCAAGTGAAAACTTCTGATCGTATTATTATGACCACTGATTGCTTAGGCAATGGTAAACAAAAAGAACCATACTATCATGCTCGAAGAAATGTTCATTTTATTCCACATGGAAACCAACTGATTGAACGATTTGCTGATGGTACCGAAAAAATTTATGATTTAACAGACTATAACAGTATTCGTGAAATTGAGTTATCCTATATTGATTCAATCAAAAACATGTTAGATCATACTAAGATGTCATGGTTAGATGTTTCGAAAATCACATCCACTAATAGTGCTAAGTATTTGGGTTTAGATGAGTACAAAGGATCAATCGATGTTGGAAAAGATGCTGATTTTACGATTATAACGAAAGATGTGAATCTTGTAGCGACCATAGTTGAAGGTGAAATTGTTTATGATTGTTTGTAGCGATTATGATCGCACCTTCAAAGTTAATCAACAAATATCAGAAGAGAATCTACAAGCTGTAAGAAGACTAAGAAAACTAGGGCATCTATTTGTTATTAATACTGGTAGAACTTTTCAAAGTTTTAAAGAAGAGTATCTAAAATATTCCTTTGAGTTTGATTATGCAATCTGTGGAAGTGGGTCACAAATTATCAATCAAAGCTTTCAATTAATTCATCAAACGACCTTTAGTAAAGAAACGGTTAAAATGATCATCGATGATTTAGTTCAATCGAGCGCAACAATTATTCAGTACAGTAATCAGGATCAATGGATTGTTCATCGAAACACTCTTGAGAATAGTTTTGATCAAAAGTTGTATCAAAAGCTTCCTAACCATATAAACACATTCTCCTGTCGTTTTCATACAATGGAAGAAGCGAAACAATTCTTTGATATGCATTCGTTTCAAATCAATGCATTTTTAAATTACTATTCAATAGATATGGTTGCTCCAAAAATTGATAAAGCTACAGGGCTTCATCAGTTGGTAAAACAATTAGACATCGACCTATCACAGGTTTATGTCATCGGAGATGGCTTAAATGATTTACCAATGTTGCTTCAATTTAATGGAGCAGTCGTACAACATGGTCAAGATGGAGTTAAAAAAGAAATTGATAAAATAGTGATAGATGTTGCTTCTTATATTGACCAACTACTAAATCCAGAGTTAGAAAAACCTGTTAACTAATCAGTCAACAGGTTTGTTATGGTATCTATAAGTTGTTTTAACACATAAAGTGAAACGTTGTCCTTATCATACTGTGGATTGTATTCGACAATATCAACAGCAATTATCTTATTCGTTGTTATTAAATGTTCAAGTATCATAACCACCTCAGAAGGGGTAAAACCACTCTTTACAGGAACACTGACTGCAGGTACAAGCAAAGGATCCATTGAGTCCATATCCAAAGAGATATGAAGCAGGTCGATGTTCTCAAACTTCTTATTGATAGCTTCTAAAATACTGTCTAAGCCAAGTTCTTTCACTTTATCAAAAGTGTAATACGTAATCTCAAGTTCGTTAAGAAATATTTGTTCGGCTTCATCAATGTCTCGTAATCCTAAATAAACAATATTCTCTTTCTTTACTTTGGCTCCCTTAAATTGAATGTCCCCTAAGGGGCTATCAAAAAGACTCAATAAGGCAGCAATCGGCATACCATGAATGTTCCCCGAGAGTGTTGTCAAGGGGGTGTTAATATCAGGATGTGCATCAACCCAGATGAGGCCTAAGTTATCGCTGAATTTACTACTAGCACTAACTGTACCAATGGATGCAGCGTGGTCCCCAAGGATATTAATGGGTACTACACGATTGGCTAAAATGGTATGACAGGTTTCACTGAGTAAACGATTTGTTTGGTAAACACTTTCAAAGTGTTTCGATTTTGGTGAGTGGTTTTCCTCACAAAGAACTTCATTAACTTGTAAGATATTGATGTCAGGGTAATACTTGAGCAGTGTTTCTATATTTTTAGTAAGTCCAGGTTCGCTTACCCCTAAGTGATTGTTACATCCGATAAGTTGTATCATAGTTTTTCCTTTATTGTTTTGTATGGGTTTATAATATCATAATAGATGATGGTTTTAAATATGATAAGAATTTGTTAGAAGCAAATAATGCTAAGACACTATTTCTATTTGACTATTATCAATCTCGTGTGATAAACTATCTAAGCATAGTTGGGGTGATTGTATGTCAAGTAGAGAAAACAAAGTCATTTTGGTTTGTACCGAATGTCTTAATCGAAATTATCAGACCTCAATTAATAAGAAGAATCATCGTGAGCGTCTTGAGATTTCAAAGTATTGTAAACATTGTAAAAAACATACTTTGCATAAAGAGACTAAATAGGAGGCAGTATGTTAAGT
>JAAYEW010000051.1 GCA_012728555.1 Erysipelothrix sp. | reverse complement strand
TATGATGACATACCACTTGTATTTTGTAGAGTTAGATCACCCCAACAATTTGAAGTCTTTTCAGAGAAATTAGAAAAAAACATTTGAAAGTTTTAGCAGGCGTTAATTTCCCTAAGTTTAACTCAGAGAATGGAGAAAGATATCTTTCGCAACTGAAATATCTTAATGAGAAATTAGGAGATATCTTATATGGTATGCCAATTTTGGAAGATAGGTCAATTGCTTTTAAAGATACTAGATATGAAGAACTAAAGAATATCAGGAGTATACTTGATAAATATTCAGATATCGTATTGCACATAAGGGTTGGTGCTACCGATTTTTCATCTTATTTTGGAGTGCGACGTGGAATCGATTATACAATCTATGATATTTTAACAGTACGTGATATACTAACAGACATTTTGAATGTTTTCGGACGTGACAATGAGTACGTCATTTCTGGACCGGTTTGGGAATATTTCCTTGCCAACAAAAATATGAAGTTTAAGAAGTTACCAAACAGCAAATTCAACCGATCGTTACTTGTTCGTGAGCCTATTGTTAATGATGCTGTAGATGGTTTGCTACGTGAATTGGTCATTGACCGTGCAAATGGTTTTATCGGAAAAACAGTTATACATCCAACGCATATCAAATATGTGAATGCGATGCAAGCGGTTACTTTAGAAGAATACAATGATGCGATGCAGATCCTCAATACAGCAGATGGTGTTGTAAAAAGTGCAAATTCAAACAAGATGAATGAAATTAAACCTCACCGTAGTTGGGCTGAAAAAGTATGTATGCGTGCTTTGGTCTATGGTGTTATTGAGAATGAAGCGAGCTATTTTGAACTTTTTTCTGATTAGAGGCTGTGGAATATGAAATATATCTGTACACCAATTAGTGAAAAGACAATAAGAGAGTTAAAAGTCGGAGATATGATCATGATCTCTGGTTACATTTATGCCGGAAGGGATGCAGTTCTTCCGAAAATGGTAGAATTAGTGAAACAGAACAGGCTGTTTGAATATGGGATTGATCTGCAAGGAAGTGTGATTTTCCATACAGCAGTAAGTCCTGCCGGAGTTGGTCCTACATCGAGTAATAAATTGGAAATAGAAAGCAGTATTCCTCCATTATCAGCTGCCGGTGTAAAGCTTCATCTTGGTAAAGGTGCATTAAGTGTAAACACCATTCATGATCTTGATCAATATGGATCAGTCTATGCTGTAATACCACCAGTAACTGCTTTACTGGGCAGCAAAACTTTTGAGCAAACAGTTGTAGCATTCCCAGAAGAAGGTATGGAAGCATTTTATCGACTAAAGGTAGATGGGTACCCAGCTCTTATCGCAGCAGCACACGGGAAGTCAATTTTCTGATTACAGAGGTATTGCATATGGAAAAAAGAGTAAGAGACTGTATTGTTCAAAAAACAGCTGAAACGCTCATTCGTGCAAGCACAACGTTTCGTGCTGATAAAAAATCCGTCTACAAGCGAGCGATTGAAAAAGAAACGAATGCTAGGTCAAAATGGGTACTGGAAACAATTCTTGACAATGCTATAGTTGCTGAGAAAAATCAAAGTCCGCTTTGTGATGATACGGGAATTCCTCACTTGTTCCTTGAGGTTGGAAAAGGAAAAGCAGTAAGTGGTGAGATGCTTGATGCAATACAAGAAGGTGTGGCAGTAGGACTTCGAAAGCTTCCCGGAAGACCGATGGCAATCATGGGGAATTCTATGCAACGTTTAGACCAGTCTGGAGGGCTTGATGATGATCCTGCAGCTGTTCAGATTGCTCCGATCATAATTAGAACAATTTCCGAGGAGACCATTCGACTGCATATACTGATGCAAGGTGGAGGACCTGCCATCAGAGGGAAAACATACAGAGTTTTTCATCATCATAGTGTTGAGACAGTTATTAACGAAGTCGTCGAATGGGCTGGCGAGGCAGTAAAACAGTTAGGCTGTACTCCATGTACACTTGCAATAGGAATTGGACGATCACAACTTGAAGCCACTGCTCTTATGACTGAAGCACAAGTTTATGGGTGTTATGATTTGCAAAATGATCTTGAATCAGAAATAACTGCGCGAGTAAATGAAAGTGGAATAGGACCTCTAGGTTTGGGAGGTTCTACTTCCGTGCTTGCTACCTTTTTAAGGGTTGGCCCACAAAGAGCAAGTGGTGTACGCATTGTATGTATTCGACCTTGTTGTTGTTTTGAACCGCGTCACGCAAGTGTAGAATTTGAGGAGGCATAAAGTAAAGTTATGGCATATGTTGATAATACGCAGAAACCAATTAGAGTCTTACAGAT
>JAAYEW010000050.1 GCA_012728555.1 Erysipelothrix sp. | reverse complement strand
TGCTGATTCTTCGTAGTTTCTAACTATAAAGGCTCCGATAACTGCAATGGTAACTAAAACATCAATACTAACTACTTTGACTTTTAATGCTTGATACGCTTGAATCGCAATAGGTGAAACTCCCAAAATTGAAGCAATTACCAATGACCAAACAAATATATCCATATTTCCTGTTGTCCATTTGCTAATAAAGGCAATGGCTATTAAGATACCACTTATTAATGTAATTTTATTTTTACTTTTTAAAATAACTCTTTGCATCCTTACCCCTCCTGAACTATCTCTATTATTATTTTTATTTTTGGTATGCTTTGTCTACTTCTTCTAACATATTGTATACTGCTTCATAAGATTCACATACATCCCCAGGTACAGTATAGTTATCTGTGATTTCGCGTAGTTCTTTGAATTCATTGTCTAAATTTGGTTTTTCTGATCCTGCCTTCTTAACTTTTACACTTACTTCATCGAATATTCTTTTTACATCATGAAACTCTGGATGGCTTCCACCATGAACCCTTGCCACTACTGGTACATATTGTTCTAATCTTCCCAAGTTTTGTTCTAGTGCCTCATTAAATTTTTTCATTATAAATCTCTCCTTTTCTTTTGTTATCTATAGACTACAGGATTAAAACGATAAAAACCTTGATGGGCGTCAAGGTTTTAAAAGTTTACTCTTCTTTTTGTTTCAATTTCAGCATAGGACGCAGCGCTTTGACTGTTTCTTTGTCTTGGTCACTAATTCGAAACGAATCGACCATTTTTTGAATCGCCTTTCCTAAAATCGCATAATCCAGCGAACTTGTTTTGATAAACTCAATCACTTTTTCAGGATTGTAAACAGCACAGTCACAAAGTAACCAGGCTTGAGCCATTTGAGTGTAATAGGCTGGATCGTTTTTCATTAACGAAAGAATTTTATTGGTTGTCTGTGGATCTTTTTGTAAGCCCGTTAAAAACAGGACATAGCCCCAGCGCCTTGTAAATGGTTTCTCTGATTGAACATAGTTTTTCGCTTTGTTATACGCAAACTCAAAATCAATCGGTTTATACACAAACTGGGTTAACTGATCGACATGCCACCAGTCAGTGAGAAGTTCTTGATTCTGTTCGATAAATAAGAATTGTTCACAAACATCTTTGGCCAGTTGTAGTGATGTCTGAAAATAAATGCGATGCAAAACAGGATGGTTTACAACGTGTTGTTTCAGTGAACGGACATCGGTTTCTTTCTTAATTAATGTTTTGGCGTAGTTGTCTAAATCTTTTGTTTTTAAGGGCTTAAGTTTTTCTAAATCTTGTAGAATGTGTTGATAATCCATGGTCACTCCTTATTTAGTCACTGTAAAACTGGTCCACTGGACTGTATTTAATTCCATGATGTCCCTACTTTTTTTGAGCCCCAGTTTCTCATAAAAAGGAACTGCGGAAGGCTTAGCACACAGATATAGAATAATATCGTCACTCCCTCCGGCTAACTCATGGGCTTGTCGGAGTAAACGTTTGCCAATACCTTGCTTTGTATAGTGGCGATCAACTGAGATATCGGTGATAAACAACCAGTAAGAAAAATCACTGATTCCAAAGCAAACTCCAACTATCGTCGAGTTTTCATTTCTAGCAATTAAGCTAATGTCTGTGTTCGCGACGAGTTTTTCAATTCGGCTCTCAAAACGTTCTTGCGGATATTGTGAGCCTAAATCCGATCGTGATAAAAACTCAATGTACTCCTGGCTACTGATTCTTTGATTCGTAATAGTGATTTCTGACATTGTGACATCCTTTAACTATCTTGTTTTTTTGCCATCATCATGCGATAGGTGGCTTGAACTTTTGTATAGTTTTCTTTATCTTTATACATGTTTTCATCTGCTTGCTTTAAAATATCTGTGTAATGGTGCATTGCCTTCGATGACAAACCATACCCTGCACTAATCGATAGTTGAAAAGGATGGGTTGTGATTTGATTAAAACGCTGAATGTTGTTTTTAATCTGTTGAATGGTTTCTTGTGCTATCTTTTCATCGTTGCTAGGCAGAATGACTAGAAATTCATCTCCTCCATAGCGACTAATAAAAGCGGATGTTTTATTGAAGATTTTTCTTAAGATCTTAGCCATTTCCACAAGCGCTAAGTCTCCTGCGATGTGTCCGTGTTGATCGTTGATTTCTTTAAATCCGTTAATATCCAATAAAATTAAGGTGATTTCTGTAACAAGACCACTGGTGTAGTAAGCAAAGTACCGATCAATCGTGTTACGATTGTTAAGCCCTGTCAAAGAGTCCCGTGACATGGCTTGTCCGAGTTTATTTAACAAGACCAGTAAACTTGAGAGCACAGCACTTGGCCAAACAAAGCTCATTCCATAAAAAATCGTTTGCAACAGACCACCAATTAATGGTGGTAACGAGAAAAAAGCAATCGTTTTGAGCTCATCTTTTCGTTCTATCAACGGGTGATTGACTGCTTTTAGAAACGCTAAGACTGAAACTGACAGAAGATACACGAGTAAAACAAAGGACAAGGGTGTCGATAAAGGTCCTCGATAAAAGAAATTCTGATTGTCCAAATAGAAACACCAACCGGTAAAGGAATTCGTTAAAACGATTAAGCCCATTCCTAAAAAAGGAAGAAGAATTAAGACCAGTTCATGTTTCTTACGAAGAACACGGTTGAACAATCGGTAATGAGCATAACGCAACCAAAAAAGAATAACAAGCAGTTGCATTAGAAAATAAATCGTAATGTTCAGATAGTTGATAATGCGAACGCCTAAGGATGGTTGTCCATTTAGAGCCCACATTAAAATATCAGTAGCAAAAATAAGAATAATTCCTTTTTGAATTTTTCTTAGCAGCAAGATTTCGTAAGTGTCTGTAAAACTTTCTTGATACATTTTTAGAATAAAAATTGTAAAAATCATTGAAAAAAGATTAATACCTATGTTGAATATTAGAGTCTCGGTCGTATTAAAAGTAATCATTGTCTCTTCTCTTTCAGCGTTGTTTTGATATCTATCTGTATCATATAACAAAACATCCATTAACGAAAGGTCAAGTTTCACTTTCTAGAAAAATTGTGCTCATTCTTGCCCTTTCTTTAAAATACCCTAACATCACTTGTGAAGTGTTTTGATTATCATCGAACAGATGGCTCATTTTCATCTCACTATTTATTAAAAAAGGATATCATTTCATCGAATTATTGTTACAATACAATCAAGTGACGACACACACTGCTAGGAGTATTCAATGGACCAACTAAGAATTGCTTATACGCGTGAAGCAAGAGACTATTTCTCTACTAACAGAGAACTTGTCCTTGCAGAAAATACTGATTTTACGGATGTTGCAGCGGTGGTCGTGACTGATTTAGATACTGATTTAATTAATACTGCCCACGAGACTCAGTTTGGTATTCCCATCTTTGTTGTCTTAAAACACAAAACAAAACTGGACAATAGCTTTTCTCATAAAGTTTACCGAATCATCGATGGCAATAACTTTGATGCCAATCTGTATAGCCGAGTGATTGAAAATGCAGCCACTGATTATGAAGAGAAAATACTACCTCCTTTCTTTAAAGCATTAACACGCTACGTCAAAAGAGGAAACATTCAATTCAATTGCCCTGGTCATCAAGGAGGTCAGTATTTTCGTAAACACCCCACCGGTCGATTACTGTATGAGTTCTATGGTGAAAATATTTTTCGTTCAGACATCTGCAATGCCGATGTTGAACTAGGTGATTTATTAATCCATGAAGGTCCAGCAGTTGATGCTCAACAAAATGCAGCGAGGGTTTATAATGCGGATAAAACCTACTTTGTGATGAATGGTACCAGTACTGCCAATGCGGTGGTCATTGGATCGTGTGTGAGCCCTAACGATTTAGTTTTATTTGATAGAAACAATCACAAATCCGTCTATAATGCAGCCTTGATTCAATCAGCAGGAATTCCTGTTTACTTAGAAACCGGAAGAAATCCTTATGGTTTTATCGGGGGTATCGATGCTCATTGTTTTGAAGAGAGCTACTTACGACAAGCAATCGAAAAAGTAGCTCCAGAGAAATCGAACAAAAAGCGGCCGTTTCGTTTAGCCGTGATTCAACTAGGGACCTATGATGGAACCATTTATAATGCTAAACAATTAGTAGAGAAGATTGGTCATTTGTGTGACTATATTTTGTTTGATTCTGCTTGGGTGGGGTATGAGCAATTTATTCTGATGATGCGTGATTGTTCTCCACTTTTATTAGAACTCAATGAAAACGATCCTGGCATTTTTGTGACCCAATCCATTCATAAACAACAAGCTGGATTCTCTCAGGCATCACAAATTCACAAAAAAGATGGGCATATCAAAACTCAATCTCGGTACATCGATCACAAACGTTTCAATAATTCTTTCATGT
>JAAYEW010000049.1 GCA_012728555.1 Erysipelothrix sp. | reverse complement strand
CCTCTTCAGTTGTTGCGGCGGGTTATGCTTTTTCGGATGTTGCGGGATCATTAGCTACCATCGTAAAATTGACACGCACCTTATTTATTGTTCCTATTGTTTTAATTTTTTCGTGGATTTATGCCCGCAAAGAAACAACATCACCTACTGATCGAGTGAATATCAAACAAATATTCCCTTGGTTTATTGGAGGCTTTCTGATTGTTGTTGCCATCAATAGTACTGGTATTATTCCTAGTTCAATGGTTAATCAGCTCTCATTTTTATCGAAGTTCTTTTTATCGATGGCATTAGCAGCTATTGGCTTAAGAACCAGCATAAAAGAAGTAGCTGGTGTTGGTATAACCCCGATGATTGCAGGTGTCATTATCGATACTTCGGTTGTCATTGTTTCGTTTTTAGCACAAAGTTGGATCGTTAGTGCATTTTAGTTAACTAATATTATTTCTTTACTGATTTAATATAAGTGATATAATAGAAACACTGTGAGAAATAACGGAGGATAACAATGTTAATTGCTTCAGAAATTCTTGTTTTAATTATGGTTATTAGCTTTTTATTACAAACCAGTGTCCTAATAATTCAGTCCTATTTAATCAAGAGAACACATTCGCTTGTCTGGTGGATTCTGTCCAGTCTAATGTCCTTGACGGGCTACACTGTTTTATCCTTGTTACGTATCAATGAAAGCCACAATTTTCTTCTTTTTGGGGCAGTACTTATTTATTTATTGTGCGATTTAATTCGATTGTATGGATTTGAAAAAGAGTTTAATGTGTCTCGTGATACACATAATGAACAGGTTGCTAAATCACTTTCAATTCTATTTTTGGCAATTGGAATATTGTATATTTTATTGATTAGTTACATAATATTTGTTAGACAACTAGATCGTTTGGCTATTGTTATGTTGTTCATTTTTAAAGTCTTCACTTCTTTCTTTGGATTAGGACTACTAGGAACCTATCGCCACCATGGCTTAAAAATGACCAAACTTTTATTAACATTGGTCTATTTTTCGTTTTTTTTGTTAAATTGTGTTATTGCATACCAACTGTTTAATGTTGAAAGTTCATCCTTTGTTTTTGGAAATCAAAAAGTATTAATCTATTTGAGTGAGTTAGTTATTGGTCTAATGTGGACATTGACAATATTAACCCTAAATGTTAATCAAGTTGAAGTGTCCAGGGATACCAGTCAGCTCAAGTATGAGAAGTTATTTAGTATTAATCCTGACATTCAGGTCATTGTTCGTGAAAACGATTTAACGATTATGGCTGTGAATGATAGTTTTACCAAGAAAACAGGTTATACAGCGGAAGAAGTTGTTGGACAGTCATTAGTTACATTACCGTTTTTTGATAGTTTATCTAAAGGATATTCAAGTTCGTCGGACTTTAAACGAGATGCCTTTCATAAAAATCTTGAAATTCATTTGGAGCTAGAAAATCAAACGATGATCGGTTTGTTGAGTTTGAATAGCTTTGAGATCAATGATGAATGTTTGTTAATTAGTAGTTTCAAAGATATCACGGATTTGAGTGAATTTCAAAAACAGAATCGAATATTAACAGAGGTTATTAAACAAAATCCAGTTGCGGTAGTTTTAACCGATTTGGAAGGACGAGTTATGTTTACCAATGAGAAGTTTACATGGTTAACGGGTTATGTTTTAGAAGAAGTTATTGGTAAAAAAACAAGCTTTTTAAGATCGGGTAAATATGATAATGAATTTTATAATGATATGTGGAGTACAATCAAATCTGGGAATGAATGGCGTAGTGAAATGATTAATAAGCGAAAAGATGGTATCCTTTACTGGGAACGAAACATCATCATGCCTATTAAAGATGAAAATGGAGAAATATTATCTTTTGTATCTGTGAAAGAGGACATGACAGAAACCAGGATGGTTCAGCAAAATCTTAAAAAACGCGCTCTTTTCGATGGGCTAACAGGCATTTATAATTATGGTTACTTTATGGAACGCTTCTCAGAAATAATGAACTCAGACTGGTCATCCAATCAAAAGAATGCGTACATGATTTTTGACATTGATAATTTCAAAGCAGTGAATGATACCTATGGCCATACCTTCGCGAACGAAATATTAAAACAAATAGCCCAAAGTTTAGGTGGTTTGTTGCGTCAAAACGATGTCTTTGGTAGGGTAGGTGGCGAAGAGTTTTCTGTGTTAATTGTAGATACGGATTTTGAACGCGCTAAGAAAATAGCGAATCGAATACGCAATCACATCGCTCAGATTGAGTTTATTGATGATCAAGGTAGAATAGTTAAAGTGACGGTTTCAATTGGTCTTCATGTGTTTGATGATTCAGATTCAATTGACAATATTTTAAAGAAAGCAGATGCGGCCTTGTATCAAGCAAAAAACAAGGGTAAAAACCTTGTGATAGTTTCCTAACCTTTGGTTTAGCTTCGTTTGAAAAAAGAAAAAAATAGTGTATTATCAAATCAGGAGGAATGTCTATGGAACATCAATCATGTGTACAACTGGTTCCTATATTTAATCATCTTGATCAGCAAGCTTTGGATGAGATTCTAGAAGTAGCTGTTCATAAACGACTAAAAAAGAATGAATACCTTTATCAACAAGGAGATTCTTCAGAGATGTTATATATCATTGCCTCGGGAGAAATTCATGTCAGTAATTTAAATGAGAATGGTAAAGAAATGTTAATCTCGATATTAAAAGAAGGAGATTTTGTTGGGGAACTTTCAATTATTACGAAAACTGAACACGAAAACTACGCTGTCGCAACCAAAGAGACTGAAATGTGTACGATTAGCTACACTAATTTCCAAAGATTGTTAATTAAATACCCTTCAATTTCATTACAAATATTAGAAGAACTATCGAATCGTTTACAAAAGTCTCAATCACAAGCGTTAATTAATTCTACACTACAGGTTAGTGAGAGACTCGCAAAATATTTAAGTGACACACAGGGAAAATTGACGATGACGAAGAAGAATTTAGCATCGTACTTAGGGACAACACCAGAAAGTATTTCGCGTCTTTTAACGCAGTTTGAAGAGGATGGGTATTTAAGAAAAAAAAGCTCAAAAGAATTTGAACTTTTAAAGGAATTTGAACTCTAGTTATTTTGTCTTGAGGATAATATTGTTAGTCTGATTGACGTGTAATGGAGAATTATTAAGTATGTAATCATAAAGAAGATCAATTACTTCGGTTGGATCTTCTTTTATTTTTTTAGCGTTTTTTATCATAAAGAATTTTCCACCACCAGAAGCTCGATAGTTATTAATAACCATGGTATAGACTTTTTTATCACTTATTTCTAAAAGTGTAATTCGTTGCCCATGAGGTTTGGTGAGATCAATTTGATAGCTTAAACCATCCCCCATATCATAATTGTACATCTCTAGTTTGGGGGTTACATATTCAGGATTGATGGTAACTACTCCGTCCTTTAGTTCGAAATAGGTGGCATTTTTCTCTAAGTACTCTAAAAGTAGGTTTTTAGTGACTTCTACTAAAACAAAAGTATTTGGATAAGGATAGGAAGCGATTAAATCTCGCATGGTAATTTGTTGTTTTAATCCAGGGGATTGATTAAAAAGTGAGCTAAACGCAAAATCAGATTGAAAATGGTTCATTGCGACTTGATTGACAAAACTTGTGAAAAGAGATTTTGTCAATTGAGCGTTAAAAACATTACCAATAGACATATCGGGACCATGACCAATTTCTGTATCGAGCCATTCTTGGACCAACGATTCTTCTTGTTGAAAAAGTGCTTCGAACCCATGATCGATATCGTAATCACGTGTTTGTTCTAACCGAGCACTCCACCCTGTATTGTCTAATTCTAGGAGCATAAATTCTTGTGCATTAAAGGTACATTGAATACACAAAACATTGTTAATTGATTTAATAAAGCTGCGATGCTGATGTCCAGTAATCAGAATGTCGATTCCAGGGATAGTGGTTAGTTCATAACCAACATTTTCTTTGGTTGTTTCTTGAAGTTCTCCAGTTTCTAGATCTCTTTCAAAACCACCATGATAACAAACAACGATGGTGTCAACTTCATTTCTTAAGAGTTCAACTTGCTTCTGAATCGTTTCTTTGACATCAAAAATTGTTACATTTTCTAAGTTTTTGGGTTGTTCCCAGTTCGGTAAATAGTCTGTGACAGCTCCTATAAAAGCTAGAGTATGCCCTTCTTTTGATGTGTAGATTCTTGATGAGCCAATTGATTGATTGTGTATAAGAATGTTTTGGGTAAGACCTTCTGCTTTGTTTTCATAGATAAAGCGCGTAAGGACATCGGTACCATAATTAAAATCATGATTACCCAACGTGTAATAATTGTAGTTCATTGCGTTCATTGCTTTGGCGACAACTGAGAAGTCTTGGTAGCGATTGTTATAGGCGACAAGGGGACTTCCTTGTAAGACATCCCCATTGTCTATCAAAATTAATTCTTCGTTTCGATAGTGTTGAATTGCTGTATTAATTCGAGATAAGCTAGAGCCTGTTTCTTTATTGTCAAGGTAACTGTGTGAGAGCAGACACCCATGAATGTCAGTGGTTGCTAGTATTCTAAGTTTTTTCATAACGATTCCTTTCTGGTCTATTATAATCGATTTACAACGAAAGAGGAAACCGGTCTTTACTGCTTTCTGGTTAAGCGTTTAATTCTAGTGAGGATTCATGTATAATATTTGTGTAGAAAATAGGTGATGATTATGATGGAAGTAATAAAGATTGAGGGTGGGCATGAATTAAATGGCACAATCAGTGTCGGTGGTTCAAAAAATGCGACTGTCGCATTGATCCCCGCTGCAGTCTTGGCTTGTGGTGGTGAAATTAAAATTTATGGTGTTCCTGAAATTGATGATGTAGAGAATTTAATAAATTTATTAAAGGAACTGAATGTAAAAGTAGATTATGATGGAAAAGATTCTATTTCCATTGTTACCGATGATATGGTCAATATCCCTCTTGAGAGTAAAGCAGTAACGAAACTTCGTGCTTCCTATTATTTTATGGGGGCGCTGTTAGGAAAATATAAGCGTGTACAAATGAAGATGCCTGGAGGTTGTTATTTAGGACCTCGTCCGATTGATCTTCATTTAAAAGGATTTGAAGCGTTGGGGGCGACTGTGACTTATGAGCAAGGTTCGTATATCATTGAGGCTAAGGAATTAATTGGGAACAAGATTTATTTAGACTTTGCGAGTGTTGGAGCAACGATCAATATTATGTTTGCTGCTGTGTATGCACAAGGAAAGACAGTGATTGAGAATGCCGCAAAAGAACCAGAAATTATTGACGTAGCGACCATGTTGAATAAGATGGGGGCGAATATCAAAGGAGCAGGAACCTCAATGATTACGATTGAGGGAGTCGAGTGCTTGGTTGGTTGTACCCATGAGATTATTCCTGATCGTATTGTTGCGGGGACATACTTGATTCTTGCTTCAGCGATGGCTAAGGAAGTTACAATTGAAAACATTATTCCGCACCATTTAGAGTCCCTCATTTCAAAATTACAAGAAATGGGAGTAAAGATGGATGTCGGAATCGATACTATCAAAGTTTCGCGTGCAGAGAAACTAACCAGTGTCGATATTAATACGCAGCCATATCCTGGATTTGCGACAGACTTACAACAACCCTTAACAACCTTGTTAACGCAGGCTGAAGGAACTTCCATTGTTCGTGAAAATATTTATACAGAACGTTTTAAACACTGTTTAGAGTTACAACGAATGGGAGCGGATATTCAACTGTCACCTGCCCAAGCGACAATTGAAGGTCCAACTCCATTGGATGGTGATTATGTCACAGCGACAGATCTTCGGTGTGGAGCCAGCTTAATTGTTGCGGGATTAATCGCCAAAGGGGTAACCACTATTCAAGATATTTATCACATTGATCGTGGTTATGATAATATAGATGAGAAACTCAGGGCGATAGGTGCCAATATTTGGAGAGCTACTGAGAAGAAAGACTAGTGAGCCTTGTCTTAATGTCAATTCTGAAAACAAGTAAAACGTTGTCATCAAAAGAGTTGCTTCTTGATTGTTAAATCAAAAAGAGGTGACTCTTTTAATTTGCTTAGATCATAGTTATCTGCAACCATACTTTATCCACATGAGCTTAGAAAACTAGGTTGTATTAAACGATTATTGTGTTATAGTTAACTAAATGGAGGTAATGTAATGAAAAAAATAACTGTTTTATTTTGTGTGTTTGTTTTATTGACTGGCTATACTCCAAAGAGGTTTACAAATAATAATTTGGGGGAACAACAATGATTAAAATCGATAAAAAAACAATCAGCTCAATTCTTTATATAGTAATTATGGCGGTTCATTTTGCGGTTCTTATTTTCATTGTACCTGAGGAAGTTCGAAATGAGAAAACTGGCTTAGCACTATTTTCATTGCTATCGTTGCTATCGTATTATTCCTCAAAGTACATTCATAAAATATTGCTAAATAAATTTAACTTAACTTAGTAAGTTGTATTACACCTGATTTATATTCTTGAAATCTTTCACAAAAATGTT
>JAAYEW010000003.1 GCA_012728555.1 Erysipelothrix sp. | reverse complement strand
TCTTACAACATTTTTGAACAAATTCAATGATTTATCTGGATAATAACCCTCTAATTCTAGATAAGAATCAACTTGAGTTATTGAGAAGGTGTGTAGTGGTACAGTGAATTGCATTTGTTAATCTAAAAGTGGTCCACTCTAATATGTAGTACTAAGTATTGTTATTTAGTTTTTTATTTAGCCAATCTTTTGTTTCTTTGATTCGATAACTATCACCACTCATATTGATGATATGCGATTTAAATGCTAACCTATCAACGATTGCGGTTGTAAGGATTGGATCTGTAAAGATTTCTTCCCAAGGATCAAATAATAAATTGGTTGTTATAATTATTGATCCGGAATTAATACGGTTTGAAATTAGATTAAATAATATTTCACTGCCTTCTTTATCAAATGAAACGTACCTTAATTCATCAAATATTACTAAATCATAACGTTTCAATATATTTTTCGTTTTGTAGAAAAGTCACTATCCAATGTTGTCGGAGTATAGGACTTGCGATACCATGCTTTGAGTCCACTTTCCTTCATATAAAACCCTACAGTCCTCATATATAATATTGACATACCCATTACAGTAGATATGTCTTTTTTAATCTATAATGTAATTGTGTAATGGTATAGTTGTATACTTGTAAATGATGTGACACCAAAAAGCTAAAAATCAATATCCACTTTGCTATAATTAATTTGAAAATAATATTTCAATCTTCTTTCTCATTTCAATGGGGGTGAGATAACCTAGTGTTGCCATTGCAATATTGTTTGATCTGCTTAAATACCGTTTTGCTTGGGATCTTAAATCACCAAGAGAGTAAAATTTTAAATGTTTATAAAAACGTTCGTTATCATTTCTATGACTGCGCTCTACTTTACCGTTGTGACGTGGTGTTCGTGGTCGAATGAGTTTATGTGTAATGTCCAGTTCTTTACAAAGAATATCTAAAGCATGTATTTTGTCAGTTTTTCTTACATGGGTAAATTCTGGCCCGTTATCTGTTTGAATAATTTTCGGTTTATAACCGAAATAGAGAATGGCTCTTTTGGTGAAATCAACTGTTGTATAAGAGCTGTACTCATCGTAGTGATAGATGAATCGTTCCTAGAAGCTTCATCTATGACGGTGTATTGGTAGAATTTACTAGAACTTATCATGTCCTTTGATTTACACACTTTAGGTACATGTTTGATATCCATTTGCCATTTAACGCCTATATTTTCAGGAGTTTTATATGGTTTTGGTTTGTAAACATCAGATTTCTTATCTTTAGAAGCATAAAACCCTCGTTTTCTTAAGAATCTAAAAAGTGATGCAGGATGTCTTGAATATCCTCTATTAATGCGAAGTTTAGTATACAGTTCAATCATAGGAATGTTTGGATTTCTTCGAATATAGTTATTAATCCAAGTAATTTCTTCATCAGTATGTGCTGTTGGGTGTTTAGATAAAGGCTTATGAGAACGGTCAATAAGAGATTCTTTGGATCCATCATACCGTTTCATCCAACGCATTAAAGAAGATTTAGATATTTTATATCTCCTGCAAATAAAGGCAACAGAGTACTGCTTGGTCGCATAAAGTTTACAAGAATGATACTTTGTATTGAGATCATGTGGTAAATAACGTTGATTATTTGGTATAGTAGTCATGGTGATGTTTCCTTTCTGATTTTTTCTTCAAACTAATCATAATTGGAAGCATCACTTTTTGCTAGTTATGGTCTCACATCAATTGTAACTCTACAATCAGTATAAGCACCACTTTGGCTTGCGTTGGTTATTGAAACGGTGTGGTGTTTATGCCAATGGTTACTATAACTATCTCAAAAATACCAAATGTGATTACTATCAAAGCAAGAAATTGGTTAAAGATAGAATAAAGGACATCTTTCATTCAACAGGTGGTATTGTAGGTCATCGTAAAATGATCATATTCTTAGCTCGTGAAGGGATTAAGCTTAGTAAGACCACAGTTCACAAATATAGGAACCAAGAGCTTCAACTCTACTGTATCCCCGCTAAGAAACGTCCTCGCTATGTAGAAGGAACGAAACACGAGCTGTTTCCCAATCACTTATCTCAAGATTTCAATATCGAGAAAAAGAACACAGTTTGGTGTACTGACTTCACTTATATCAAAGGTTGGGATGGAAAGTTTCAATACAACTGCAGTATTCTAGACCTTTCATACCGAAGCATTGTCGCCACTAAAACGAGCCGAATGATGACAAGTTGTCGTCAGTGCAATAATAATCTCGCTTATCTATTAAATGGACTATTAATAATTTAGAGCTTACTCATGCCTAAGGTATAGCCCCATATTCAGTGGGATATTTCTATTAAATAACCATTTCTAACATAAAGTACCTCCTTGGTTGAGATTGTAATGAACCTCAGCAGATAAAAGTAGTATACTTAGAGTATCAGTAATACAATAAAAAGGAGGAATTGTCGTATGAATCGAACAATTACAGTAAAAGGGACTGGTAATGTTAGTGTAAAACCTGACTTAATAATCATTACGATGAATATTGAAAGTAAGAAAATGGAGTATGATCAAACGATGCAGCTAGCTGCAAAGTCTTTGAATACCATTACTTCAGTCATTGAATCACTGGGTTTTGACAAAGAGGATTTAAAGACTACTACATTCAGTGTTAATACACATTATACGAGTTATAGGGATAAGGATGATAATTATAAAAGTAAGTTTGATGGATATATTTGTGAACAAGGATTAAAGTTAGAGTTTGACTTTGATTCAAAGGTTATGTCAGATGTGTTTACAGCCATTGCCCAAACATCAGTAGACCCTAGAATGAATATTCAGTTCTCAGTTAAAGATCAAAATGCCGTAAATGAGAAGTTATTGGTTGAAGCTACAGAAAATGCAAAGAAGAAGGCAGAAATCCTATCGAAGGCCTCAGGAGTTGATTTAGGAAAACTGATAAGTGTTGATTATAATTGGGGAGAACTTCATTTATATTCACCAACGCGTTATGAAATGAAAGATAGAAGCATGTTGATGCAAGCATCTGAAGCAATATCAATAGTTCCAGATGATATTAGTGCGAGCGATACTGTTACTTTTGTTTGGGAAATTAATTAACAGACTGAAGTGATTTTCTTGATAACTTCTAGTGAAGTTAGAGTTAATTCTTACAATCTAATGGATTAGGGAAGTAAGTTATAAAAATAATTAAATTTAATGTTAGCATAAGAAAAACTGGGACTGTTGAGTTAGGCACACAAATCCCAGTTTTTTTTGATCGTTGTTGATAAATGTATAAATTAATCTTTAAATATTCTCTTTTGATGAGCTAAAGCAGTCGGTGTGATTGCTAGGCCGCCTTCACCTGTTTCTCTAAACTCAGAAGGGAGGTTTGTCCCCACAACATGCATTGTATGAATGACTTCATCTACAGGGATTAATGATTGAATTCCTGCCAGTGCCATATCTGCAGAAACAAGGGCTTGTGATGCTCCTAGGGCATTTCGTTTTACACAAGGAACCTCTACAAGGCCTGCAACAGGATCACATATGAGTCCTAACATATTCTTGATGGTCATCGCACAAGCATGGGCTGCCATTTCTGGAGTTCCTCCTAAGATATCAACAGTAGCGGCAGCGGCCATGGCACTAGCACTACCTATTTCTGCTTGGCATCCACCCATTGCACCTGAAATAGATGCGTTATTAGCAATCACTAAACCAAATCCACCTGCCACAAAAAGAAAACGAATTTGTTGCTCCTCAGTTAGGTTATATCTTTGTGTAAGAGCGGATAATACTCCGGGAACAACTCCAGCAC
>JAAYEW010000048.1 GCA_012728555.1 Erysipelothrix sp. | reverse complement strand
TTATTTAGTTTGTCGATTTGAAGATTATGATGATTTGGCGTTCTATCGAATTGATTATATGAAGAAAGTTGAAATTCTACCAAAAGAGTCTAAACCATTGGATGCTAAGTTTGATCCATACTCCTATGTTCGTTCTCACACTTACATGTTTAATGGTCACGTTGAAAAAGTCAAAATCAAGTGTTCTAACACAATATTAGGGTACGTGATTGAGGATTTTGGCAAAGACATCCATCTCGAAAAAGGCGATGACGATCATTTTATCGCAACTCTTCGATCTTCTGAAAGAGGCATCTTGTTTTGGTTAGGTCGCTACATGAATTATTGTGAGATTTTAGAGCCTCAAGCTTATCGCGATAAGTTTATCGAGAGTTTGAAGAGTACACTCTTAAAATATGAGTAAAAAAAACAGTCGTGTAAAATCATGACTGTTTTTATAATTATTGAAGATTTTGTTGATACCATTCATCATAGGTGAGTCCACTGTTGTAGACTTGGGTTGCGGTTTCTACGCCTAGATAGCGAAAATGCCAAGATTCATACATATAACCTGTAATCTCTGTTTTTCCTTTTGGATAGCGTAGGATAAAGCCATATTTATGTCCATTGTCTTCCATCCATTTTGCTTCTTTGGTGCCTGTGAATTTACCCAGTGTCTTAAAGGTTGCTGCTAAATCACAAGCAAGACCTAATTGATGTTCAGAATGACCAGGTCGAGCTGAGTAGGTATCGACTTTGGACTGTGGATCATTTTTTAAGTATCGTTTATAGATACTCATCTGAGTATCATATGAACGATAGCAAGAATGCAGATTAATGGTTAGATTTTCTTGGGCAGCATCTTGTCGAAGAATTAGAAATTGTTCTAAAAATTCAGCATCAATTTTTTGATTCGCATTGGTGGCGATTGACGTTGGGACAGCTACTAAATTTGATGGGACATACTGTTCAGATAGTCGGTATTCTTTGTTGACTAATGTCAACTTATCCTTTCTCATTATTGCAGGCTGACTATTTTCATAATAATACAATATTTCTGGTTTGGCTGGTTCTGGTTCTGGGGTTGGTTCTGGTTTTGGTTCAACTTTTGGTGGTTCTTCGACAACCACAACCTCTTTTTCATCAATGAAGTATTGGATCGTCGCAACTTCCTGAACGTCTTGTTTCTTCATGGTTACTTTAACATGGTGTTGACCAACACTGAGATCGGGTGTCCCTATCTCAATCGTGTCGTAGTCCCCAGAGATAAGCGTCTTAAAGTCGATGGTTTGACCCTGATCAAAATGTTGATTTTGGTTGATTGAATAGTTGATTTTTACGGGTTCAGGTTTTGAAGTTGGTTCTGTGATTGTCGAACAACCAACTAATAAAACAAGTAGAATTGTGATTATTTTTTTCATGAGGTGTCCTCCAACTTAAACATACCCAATCTATAACCATTTGTAAAGGATTATCGTTTAATTTTCAATGAATTGAACATCCAACAAATACGTTGGATTAGACTTTACTAACTCATTTTTTAATTGTGAGACCACGGCTTTTGTTTGTTCACGGTTACTATCATTTACTAAGACATCGGCCATGATTGTGGTTCGTAAATTCCCTGTGATGCATCGGAAATTAATCAAAGAAATCGATAAATCGTTTAGTTGAACAAGCTTATCAATTTGATTTTTAATCGTTTCTGTTAACTGATTATTGCTTGAAATTGGATCAATGTGAACACTCAGATTTATTTCCAATTGTTGAGAGATTGTCATTTCAAGATCATCAATTATTGCGTGAGCCTGGGTTAAATCCAGTGAATCATCGAGTTCTACATCGACATTAGCATGTACTCTGCTGGGTCCATAATCATGAACTTGTAGATCGTGATACCCTAATAACCGTAAATCATTGGCGACAAGTTCTTCGATTTTGTCCTTAATCTCTAAATTAGGACGTTGTCCCAGTAACACCGAGATGACTTCGACACCGCTTTGGTATCCTGTTATCAGAATTAATATCGAAATAATCAAAGAAGCGTACCCATCCAAATAGAGTCCAAAGATTTGTTCGATGGCTATGGCTACGATAAGTCCAATGGTTGCTAGACAATCACTGAGTGAATCCAAAGCAATGGTTTTTAAGAGTCCTGAGTTTATTTTTTCTGATAGCTCTAAGTTAAAGAAATACATCCACAATTTAACGACTAAGGATACAATCAAAATAATAATTAACCAACTGCTGAAAATAATTTCTTTGGGATGAATTATTTTATCAATCGAACTCATGAATAACTGAATTCCCACATATAAAATAATTGCACTCACAATTAAGGTGCTGACATATTCAAAGCGTCCATGACCATACGGATGTTTCTTATCTGCTGGTTTGTTTGATAGTTTTGATCCAAGGATATTGATAATGCTTGATCCCATGTCAGTAAAGTTATTGAACGCATCGGATATTAATGCCATCGATTGTGAGAGTAACCCAATAGTAATTTTTAGACCAAACAAAAACAAGTTGAGAAAAATGCCAACCGTTCCTGATAAAACACCCATCTGTTCCCTAATTTCTTTTGAATTGGATTGTTTAATGAATTTTCGTAATAAAAAACTAGCCATAGATACCTCCTGCGCAAGGAAATACTAAAACCTAGCAATTCTTTTTTTAATAAATGAGTTGTTGTTTAATCATAGCATTCTACATTTCAATTGACAAATCATTTTATTCTTTTTACACTGTAAATAGAGGTGCTTATGTTACAAGAGTTCAAGGATATTATTGAAACCCAAGATCAAGAAAAACAAGAAAAACTGATTGCTCTTTATTCAATCATCAAGGAAGTGGTTCCTAACGCCACTGAAAAAATTTCGTGGGGAATGCCTACTTTTTTTGAGAAGAAAAATATCGTTCACTTCTTCCCTAATAAGAATCACATCGGTTTCTATCCAGGTCCAGCTGCTATTGAACACTTTCAACAGGAGCTTATAACGTATAAAACATCAAAAGGAGCAATTCATCTTTCTTATTCAAAAGATTTTGATAAAGAGTTGATTCAAGCGATTACTCTTTTTAGTCTTGAAGAGAATTTAAAATAATTTAAATATCTCTTGCAATTTTGATAGTTGTTTTATATAATCAAATAGCACTTGATAACAATTTGCGCGTGTGGCGAAACTGGCAGACGCACTAGACTTAGGATCTAGCGGGCAACCATGGAGGTTCGAGTCCTCTCACGCGCACCATTCTTAAATTATCCCACTAACTAGTGGGTTTTTTTATGTCGTGATAACTATTTAAATAAACAATAAGAACAATGGAAGAAGTAGAGTTGTCATTAATCCTGCGATTCCAATTGCTAAAGAACTCATTGCCCCTATTTCATCAGACATTAATAAAGCACGAGTCGTACCAAAGACATGGGCGGCAGTCCCCATCCCCATACCTTTCGCAACACTAGATTTTATCTTGAAAAGTTTCAGTATCTGTTCGCCAAACATATAACCAATTGTCCCAGCAATCACAACAAAAAAGACAGTCAGTGTTGGATCTCCTTGTGCTTCTTTCGCTAAATCAATCGCAATTGCGGTGGTGGTTGCTTTGGGTAATAGTGAAGCAATCATTTCCCTATTTAACTGAAATACTCTTCCTAAAACAAGAATCGAACTTAATGAAGTAATGACCCCAATTAGAGAACCTATTAGAATTGGAACCACATGTTTTTTTAGCAATTCGATATGTTTGTACAAAGGAACTGCTAAACAAACTGTTACAGGACCAAGAAAAAAGGTAATTAATTGTCCTCCTTTCTCATAAGATGCGTATGGAATATTAAAAAGTAGCAAGATACCAATAATGGAACCAATCGCAAAGATGAGAGGGTTGAGCAGTGGGTTTTTGGTTTTTCTAAAGAGATATTGAAAGAGAAGTAGCATCCCAATGGTTAGTGTGACACCAAAAAGAGGTGTGTCCAAAAGATTATTCATTCTTGTTACCTCCCTTATCTAGCAATTTATCAATTGAGAGACTAGTCACAATTAAGATGATAACAGTCGAAACGATGACGATGAATACTACTTGAAAAATAACATTTTCAAATTTTTGAATAACATTCATCAGATTTACTGCACCAGGAATAAACATCACTAACATAATGGATAACAGAAAACTTGATGTCTTTTCTACCTGTTCCAGTTTAACAATGTGAGTTATTAAGAGTATCAACAAGAGGATCATTCCTAGTATTGATCCAGGAATTGAGATTGTTAACAGTTCAGAAAGGATGTTTCCAATAAACAGACACCCTAGAATAATCAAAAAACCTTTGAGTTCTTTCATGCTTACCTCCCCGTAGCTTAAAACATAGTATGATTCTAACATTTATCGTCTTAATATCAACATACTTGTAATGAATTATGCTATAATTAGTCGGTCCGGTAAGTAAGGTTACTCTAGGGATTTAGGTTACTACCCTGTAAATAAGGAGACTTGTTCATAGTGGTTAGCAGCTGTCATCGACCAAGGTGTCAACTAATGTAACAACATGCCCTAGAAAGCTAAAGCCCAAACGGAGAGTAACTATCACCCGTGTGATGAACCCTCCTTTTGACAGGGTTTTTTTAATGAAAGGAGCTGATGATATGTTAAGTGATGAGCAGGCCAGTTATAGGTCCATAACGTTCCAATCAAATACAACAGAAAGCGAGAAACATTATGAAAAACATCCTTTTAAACATGGAGTCAGCAGAACTCAATAAACTCCACCCTTATGACATTGCGAGTCAGTTAGAACATTTAGATGAACTCGATGCCTTTACAATTTTTAACAAACTCGATGGACGCATCGCTGCAGAAGTCTTTGTACACCTCGATAAATACTCTCTTAACCATTTAATCGAGTTACAACCAACGAGTCAGTTTAACGATTATTTAAACTATTTAGAACTCAATGATTTTTTTGAAGTCGTCAATCACCTGGAACCTCAAAATATTGAGAAACTTGATGCTTATCATTTAGAACTTTACCAATCCATTAGCACCTATCCAAAAGATAGTGCAGGGCAACTTCTCAGTAAACATTTCCTTGTATTATCTCCACAAAATACTATTAAAGAAACAATTGATCTTTTACGAGCAAGTTCCATTACTCAATTGGATGACCGCCTCTTTCTGAGCGAAAACAATAAGTTAGTTGGTGAAATCAACACTAAAAATCTATTGCTGTTTCCTGTTGAAACAAAATTGATTGACTTTATGGAAGAAACAACCATTCGACTTCATGCTCACATGGACAAAGAAGAAGTTGCGAAAATATTTAGTGATTACGACTTTTGGGTATTACCTGTTGTCAACAATGCCAATGATTTTATTGGGATCATTAACGTAGATGATATTTTAGACATTATTACCGAAGAAGCAGACGAAGACATTTTAGGGATGTCAGGTGTTTCATCTCTTAATGATTCTTATCTTGAAACTAGTGTCCTTCATCATGTCAAAAAAAGAATTGGTTGGCTGCTAGCACTGATGTTTTCTGCTACCATTACTGGAGCACTGATTAGTCAATACGATCATGCTTTTGAAGCAGTCCCATTGCTTGTTTCTTTTATTCCAATGCTGATGGATACAGGCGGAAACAGCGGCTCACAATCATCAACCTTAGTGATTCGCGGATTAGCGACTCATGACATTGAATTAAGTGATTTTCTCAAAGTTTTTATAAAAGAATTTCGAGTTTCAGTAGTCATTTCGTTAATTTTGGCTTTAGCAAACGCACTGCGTATTTACTTAGTTTATGGTGATTTAACCATTGCGGTTGTTGTCAGTAGCACGCTTGTTTTTACAGTGATTGTCTCAAAACTAATTGGTGCTACCCTACCACTTCTAGCCAAAAAAATGAATTTTGACCCTGCTGTTATGGTTTCACCAGTCATTACTACGGTGGTCGATACGTGGTCCATTTTTATTTATTTTCAAATTGCTATGTACTTTTTCAATCTTTAAGAACATCTTCAATGGCTTCACTAACACTGTTCACGTGTTTAGTCGAAGCTTTTTTTATAGGTTTTTCTCCACTTCTCATGACATACCCATCGAATGCCTGGATCATTTGAATGTCGTTGTAACTATCACCAATGACCGACACAGAAGAATAAGACACCTTAAAATAATCAGCAATGTGCTTGAGTCCATTCGTTTTCACGACATATTCTTGGGTAATGTCGATGAAGGGTTGATTGTTAAAAATGTATAGATGAGGAAACCGTTCTTGAAGTTTCTTAACGATTGCCTGAGTGTTGCGTGGATCAATTGCTTCTGAAAATAGGATCGAGACATTGTCACTTAAAAATTCATCAAAAGTTTTGGTGTGGTTTAACATAAACGTACTACCTGTTTGATAGATTTCGTTACCAAAAGTGAATCCATTGTTAACTGCTAGAAAGTATACTTCTAAAGACAATTCCTTTCTGAAGAATTCTCTTAAGGCAATGACATTTTCTAAATCCATGGTATGAATCTTGAGGACTTCTCTAGATTGGTTCATAATGGCCGATCCATTGTTTCCAACAAGAAAATCAAATGGAATTTCATACCGGTCTACTTCTTCTAACAATGAATCTAAGTGTCTCCCACTACACAATCCAAAATAATGACCTTTACCACGAAGATCATTAATAGCTTCTAAATCAGTCCTACTGACAGTTTCGTTGAGATACAGTGTCCCATCGTAATCACTTGCGAATATTTTTTTCATGAGACTATTATAACAGAACCTAACAATTATTTAAAAAGACCTTGCAATCTTATTAAAAATAATGTATATTATGAAAGCACTTGAAAAAACTGGCCCGTTGGAGAAACGGTTAACTCACATGCCTTTCACGCATGCATTCACGGGTTCGAATCCCGTACGGGTCACCAATAGAAAATTACGACAATTCATCGTTGAGTTGTCTTTTTTATTAGTGTTCGAACTGCTTGCTGTAAGTTCTTTGGTCCTATGTTTAAAAAATATAAAAAAACTTCGGTTTTATTTAATCTGAATGGTATAATTGTCCCATGAAAAAATATCTAGTCTTTGCACAATCTGTCTTTAAGGAAAGAAAAGCCTATCGAACATCGTTTTACTTATTCTTAATCTCTGAAATTATCGCTTTGTTTGCGATGGTCTATATTTGGAAAGCCATCTTTGATAACTCAAGTGAAATCATGATTAATGGATTCACTTACTTACAAATGGTCTTTTATGTTGTTTTCTCAACCCTTTCGTTTCGTCTAATTTACACCGATGTTGATCGAAGCATTGCCACAGAAATCATGGAAGGAAGTATTTCAAATTATTTAATACGACCAGTCTCATATTTTGGAAAAGTTATTTCAACTGCTTTAGGCTCTATTTTCTTTACACTTTTTTATGTCATCCTACCTTTTTTAATTATCTTTTTTCTGATGTATCAAAAAGCGATAATGAGTTTTGGTTTTACACTGACTAATGTGTCACTATTTATCGTGACGATTCTTCTAAGCTTGACTGTTTCAATTTTATTAGATTTTATTGTTGGACTGTTTAGTTTTTATGTCACGTATATGTGGGGATTTCTATTAATGAAAGAAACTCTCTTCCGATTAGCGAGTGGTGCTTTATTTCCTTTGTCCTTTCTACCCTCAACCATTGTGTCGTTCCTTCAAAAAACACCCTTTTATTATATGAATTTCGCTCCAGTTTCGATTTTACTAAACCAGATGGACGTTTATCAAGCAATGAACGTTATCTTGATTTTAGTCGTTTGGATTCTAATTTTGAGCGTTATCGCTTATCGTTTTTGGAAAAAAGCAATTGTTCATATGACAATCGCAGGAGGTTAAGATGAAAAAAATCAAACAATACCTGCGGGTCTACAGACTTCGCTTTAAGCTCGCTCTTAAAATTCAGAGTCATTCACTCGCTAATTTTAATATAGGCATCTTTGCTTTTTTAGTGATACAATTCAGTTCCATTCTATTTCTTAATATTATCTTTGAGAATGTTGTTAATTTAGAAGGATTTTCATTCTATCAAATGATTGCTCTCTATGGTTTTTCTCAATTAACACGGGGTCTTGACCACTTTTATAGTGATTATTTGTGGGTCTTTGCGACCAGAGGATATATACGTGGTGAGTTTGACAAATACTTAACTCGTCCGATAAGTCCACTGTTTCAAATTATGATTGAGCGGATTCAATTTGATGCGCTTGCAGAATTCTTAATTGGGTTACTTTTGGTTTTCTATAGCTTGGTGAATTTAAACATTCCCATAACACTATTAACTCTCTTACAAATTCTTTTCTTTACCATTGTCGGAAGTACAACCTATACCAGCTTAAAAATCATCGGTGCAGCGAGTGCCTTTTGGATAAAGAATGGCTTCCCTGTTGTGAAGTCAATCTATAGTTTTGCTGATTTCGCAAAATATCCTTTAACAATTTATCCTCAAGCTTTACAAACGTTACTCACCTTTGTTTTAGCCTATGCACTTACTGCTTACATTCCTGTCCAAGCTATCTTTATGAATGGTTTTACAGGAACACTCATTGTCAAGACACTGTCTATTTGGCTGTTATTAATTTTTGTATCCATGATTATTTGGAAAAGGGGGACGAATCGTTATGAAGGATCGGGAAACTAAGGATCCAATTATTGTTGCTCATGATTTGCAGAAACAATTTGTGAGTATTGAAAGAGAAAATTTATTGAAGAGAACTAAGAAATATTTAAATGTCGTCAAGTCAATTAATTTTTCGATTGCACCAAAAGAAATCGTTGGCTTTTTAGGACCCAATGGTGCTGGTAAATCAACAACCATCAAAATGCTAACTGGCATCTTAGTGCCCACTAGCGGTGAGTGTTTGGTCAATGGGGTACAGCCTCATCTCAATCGTGTTGAAAATGCGAAATCCATTGGCGTTGTCTTTGGACAAAAGACTCAATTGTGGTGGGATTTGGATGTTCGTGACAATCTTCTGTTACTTAAAGAAATCTATGAGTTATCCACTGAGGAATATGACCAACGCTATCGCTATTTAAATAACATTCTAGACCTGGATGAGATTAAGCTCAAACAAGTTAGAACCTTATCTCTAGGGCAGAGAATGAAAGCTGATTTAGCAGCTGCATTACTCCATTCCCCCAAGATTCTCTTTTTAGATGAGCCTACCATTGGATTAGATGTCGTGATTAAATCAAAGATTCTTGAAACACTCAAACAAATCAATCGGGACCAACAAGTAACAATCTTAATAACAACCCATGATATGCGTGATGTCGAATCGCTGTGTGATCGTGTTATTATCATCAATCATGGTGAAATTATCTATGATGATTCTTTGGTGAATCTCAAAGAGAAGTATAGTTTACAAAAGAGAGTTATCGTAACATTAAGTGATGATTCTTTTGTCAATTTACACCACCTGAAGACCATGTCTGGTGTTATCGATATTATTGTTGACAACAAAATGTTAACAGTTGTCATTGAAAATGCAATTAAGGTTGAAAAAGACGTAATTATTACTCTTTTTGAACAGCTATCGATTGAAAAAATTGATATCCAAGAACAAAGTACCGATGACATTATTAAATCAATTTATGAAGCACGTTAAGTTTTGATGAAGTATTAAGGATTTGTCTGTTTATTACTATTAATATTTTGCTTGTGAACATTCAATTTCTAATATTTCCTGTTGAAATTAAACAGGTTTCGTATTATAATGTTTTAGCAATGCTCCTTTAGCTCAGTCGGTACGAGCAACTGACTCTTAATCAGTGGGTCCTCGGTTCGAGCCCGAGAAGGAGTACCATTATAAACAAAATGCCACTATATAGTGGCTTTTTTTTACCATAAAAAAAGAAATTAACCGATTGTCTCAATTAATCTCTTTTTCTTTTCTAATGTTTTTGATCAATCACTCGATAAGCCCACTCTAAGTCGACTAACATAAAGTCTTCATGTGACACTTCAAGGATGCGTTGGCGGTACAAGGTTTCTAGACGATCCATAATAATATCAGATATTTCGGTCGCAAACATCGGTGTGTTTTCACTAATAAAGACAAAGGAGTTGACACCCTCTTTGTGATTAAACAAGATTTGTTTCAAATCAATTTTTGGATTTTCTTCAGTCACTTTGTAAATATAATAAGCCTTCAAGATTTCGATTAAACGATCATCCAATTGAACATCGCGAATTAAGATTTTCTCTCTTAAAGAATCAGGATCTCTAACAAATCGCTTCGTATAGCCTTCTAATTGGTCATATGTTTTTTCAATTCTATCCTCAAAGACATCGATCAGTTCTGGATTATCCAAACTAATTTCTGGATCAAAATGAATCATTAACTTCTTCTCAATATCGTGATATGTCACAGGATAAACAAGCGGAATACTTTGTTGACAACTGTTACAAGAATATTTAAAGATTTCAAAAGAATTGACACTATTTTTCAATGCGCCATCTTGATGAACTTCAATCATATCGTGAATTTCAATTATTTCTTCGTGCCCACACAGTGGACACTTTACTTCAACTTCTTTCATTTCTTACCTCTTTCTACTTGATTAAGAAATACAGCAACACTAGTACCCCTAATCCTATGCGGTAGTAGCCAAAGACTTTAAAGTCATTCTTTTTAATGTAATTAACTAAGAATTTAATAACCACAATACTCACCACAAAGGAAACAACACTTGCCACCAGTAAGATAGTTAGCTCAAAAACTGCAATACCACCACCGAACTTGACCAATTTCAAAAAGCTTGCCCCAAACATGACCGGAATTGCTAAATAGAAGGTAAACTCTGTCGCTACACTTCGTGAAAGTCCCGTCCAAATACCACCAAGAATCGTTGCTCCAGAACGAGATGTTCCTGGGAATATCGCTGCTATCAATTGGAATACACCAATTACTAATGCCTCTTTATACCCTATTTCTTCAACTTTTTGAATGTTTGGTTGGTGATTTTTATTTTTGGTTTCAAGCCAAATAAACAAGACACCAACAGCAATTAATGCTAAAGCAACAACAATCGAATTATAAAAATGTTCATTAATCCAATCATCAATCATCAGTCCAATGACAGCAGCGGGAATGCATGCAACCAAAATCTTGAACCACAAATTGACAATATTCATTTTTAGGCCGATTTTTTTTGTCTTTTCGTCTTTTTTAAACGGCCAAAGTCGGTTAAAATAAATAACCACTACCGCTAAAATAGCTCCTAATTGAATAACAACTCGAAACATCTCCATAAAGGCTTCGCTTTGTTGCATCGTTACAAATTCTTCTAGTAAGATTAAGTGGCCTGTACTAGAAATAGGTAACCATTCTGTAATCCCTTCAACAATACCATAAAAAATTGCCTTAATTATTTCCCACATAGTTCTACCTCACCAAAAGATTTTAACATATTTATTAGAACATTACATCTCTATACGCTTATGATACAATAAGCCTTAAGGAGACACTGTATGGAAAATTACCAAATCGAAACTCATTTTATTCCATTTAACTTTGACCACTCAATTCGTCGTATCCGCGTCCTTTTACCAACTAACTACGAAAGTTCCGCTATAAACTACCCTGTTTTGTATATGCACGATGGACAAAACGCTTTAATTGATGAAGAAAGCTACTCAAAGATCTCTTGGGGAATTGGAGAAGCTCTACAGAAAACACAACTCGATGACAAGTGGATTGTAGTCATGGTTGATCACGCTCAAGACAGAAGAATTAATGATTATTGTCCATTTTCAGTAAAGCCTTGTTTTGTTCACAATGGAATAGCGTTTGAAGGCAATGAAGGTCAATATTACGCTGACTTTTTAGTGAACACGATTAAGCCGATTATTGATGAAACCTATCGGACCAATCCAAAACGAAGCCACACAGCAATGATTGGATCAAGTCTAGGTGGACTTATCAGTGCCTATATTGCTTCAAAATATCAGTCTGTTTTCTCTAAAATTGGAGTCTTTTCCCTAGCATCCTCTTTTTGTGAAGAAGAATTTTTAACCTTTATTTTAGGTAAACCCTTTAAAAAATCGAGCACTTTCTATCTTCAGGTAGGAACCAATGAAGCTCTTGATGGACACAAAAAAGAAGATACCCCAAAACGATCACAAGTCATTCTCAATAGCACCTTGAATTATTATCAAGCGCTTGTGACTGCTGGAATCAATATTAGCGATATCACCTTAAAAATAGGTATCGATGAGATTCATAGTGAATTAGTTTGGAGAGAGTATTTGCCAGATTTTCTAAAGCTTATCTCATTGAATCTGTAACGATGGATTTGCCTGTTGACACAGTTGTAACACCTTTTGAAGAGGTGTTTTTTCATTGAGATACAGTAGCTCAGCTGTTGAATTCAAAATGACTGGCATGCGATCATGAAGTGTCTCAATGTCTTTGTTGGCTGGCATTGTCAAAATACTAAACTCATACAACTCTTTGTTGTCTTCTGTTTTGAATAAGCGATAAATCCCAGCCATTGAAAAGATTTCTTGATCTAAAAGTGTAATCTCGCGTTTGACTTTGTTTGGTTTTTCCCATTCATAGAAACTAGTTGCAGGAATTAGGCAACGTGATTCAACGATCAATTTCTTAAACATCGGTTTTTGTGCCACTGTTTCCAACCGTGAATTTATAATAGGTTGTTTATTGTAAGGATTGGTTAGTCCCCATTTCATTAAACGGAAAGTGTGATTTTGCAGTATTACCGGATTTTGAGTGGTCGGGAAAATTTCTTTTGAGGGATTCAACTCAATCGTTTCAATTTCAACACCATAGCGGCTTGCCAGTAACTCAAGTTGAGTATCCAACGAATAGCGACCACACATTAGATGGTTATCTCCACACCAACATCTAAAACAACAAGAACTCCTTTTGGTAAAAAAGGACGCATTGTTTCTGGATCTTGTTCAATTAATTCAAAGGTATTATAATGAATTGGAACTAAATGGCGAGGCTGTAAAAAAGAAGAAGCTTTGCAGGCGTCCCGAGGCCCCATGGTGTAGTTGTCACCAATTGGTAAAAAAGCATAATCCAATCGTCCTGCTTCTCCAATTAAGCGCATATCACTAAAAACTGCCGTATCTCCTGCATGATAGATGCATTTTCCATCTGCTTTGACAATGATACCCGTCGCAATACCTAGCTGAACAATGTTTCCATCTTGTTCCGTGTAACTAGAACCATGAATAGCGGGCGTCAGCTTTATCCAAAAACGGCCTGTATTAAAAGCCCCACCTGGTTGCATCCCGTGGGTATTTAATCCTTTCTTGGCAAAATAATCAGCAATCTCTACCGTACTAATAATGAGTGCTTCAGTGTTTCTAGCAATTAGTTCGGCATCTCCAATGTGATCATTGTGCGCATGAGTTATCAAGATGTAATCTGCTTGGACATCCTTTGCGACTAAATCGCTTGTTGGATTTCCTGTAATAAAAGGGTCGATAATGATTCGGGTTCCATCATTGAGATATAAGCTGACACATGCATGTCCATGCCAGGTGACTTTCATTGTAATTCTCCTTTATCTGTCAACTTGATAATAGCATATTTTATAACCCTTGTGTGATGAAGGATGAATTTCATTAAAAAGTGTTTTAATACTTGATTTTAGAAATGAGTCATGTTATATTATTTTAGCAACGCCTGAATAGCTCAGTCGGTAGAGCAACTGGCTGTTAACCAGTAGGTCCTTGGTTCGAGTCCATGTTCAGGCGCCATTTATAAAAAACAAACGTATCGCTGGATACGTTTTTTTTATGGTGAGACATCCAACAACACTCTATCGCCATTAACAATAAAAAGTGGACTCCACCAAACCAACCTTACATCAAAATTCGGTCGATTTGATAAAATCCAACGTGTTGCACAGACTCTTTTGTCAGGATGACTTGAGGTCAAATACTTAGAGAACGGGTTCTTCGATGGTCATGTTCTTCACCCATTTTTCTTTTCTAAAGAACACACCACTGATAATCATCTTCACAATATCAGTCATTTGACCTGCAATATACACTCCATAAATATTCCAATTGGTCTGATAGGCAACAAACGAAACAACCACTAGGTTCACAAACCACATGTAGCCAGCATCCATAATGAGTGTGGAGCGAATATCGCCCCCTGCTCGAATGATGAAAAAGACTTGAGCATTAAACATATAAATCCAGAAAAAGATTCCTTGAACACGAATAATGGTTCCTGCAATATTTTTTACTTCGTTGGATACATCATAGAGGTGAGGTGTCAAAAAACTTATTCCAAATAATAACACCGCAAACATCAATGACATGATGACAGCAAGTTGTAAGAGTAGATATCCATATTTTTTAGCAAGTTGAAGATTGTTTGCGCCAAGTTCATGGGCAACAATGACATTGGTGGCAACAGCCATTCCAGAGAATAAGACAAAGAAAAGATCCGTTGTAGTTGCGGCAATCGTCATTCCCGCAACAGCAATAGCTCCTCGAGTCGAATAGAACTTAAAGAGCATTGCCATACCGCCAGCCCAACCGATTTCGTTAATTAAGAGTGGAATTGATTTTGTGGTAATTTTCTTAACGATTTCTATCGGTACAAAGAAGAGCTCTCTCAAATGCGTTTTAAAAGGCCATGGTGAACGGAAATAAACAACTAAAATGAAGGATAGCTCTATAATTCGAGCGAAAAGGGTTCCTAGTGCTGCTCCAGTAATGCCAAGTTGTGGTGCACCAAAATGCCCAAAAATAAAGGAATAGTTAAAAAAAGCATTAGCGAAAACAGACAGAATTGAAGCCATCAGTGGATACTTGGTATGTCCAAGAGATCGCATCGCATTTTGGATGGTAAAGGACAAGGCTTGAGGAATAAAAGTAAGGGCCGCTAGTGGTAAGTATTGTTTTGCGGCAGCAATTAATTCAGGATCTTTGTTAAAGAAAGAAATGATTTGAGTAGGAAAAAGAAGAGCTGCCAAGACAAAAGGTAACATTACCAATTCAGATCCTATCAGTGCATAGCGAAAAGACTCAACGAGCTGTTTTTTCTTGTTAGCACCGTTGTATTGTGCCATAAATATTGAGGCCGCAGTGACAATCCCCATCATCGCAAATACCCCGACCATAAAAAATTTATTAGAAGTAGCAACTCCGGAAATAGCATAATCTCCAAGTTGTCCTACCATTAAATTATCCAATAAGTTTACGGAGTTGGTGATTAGTTGTTGTAACATCATGGGGATCGCAACGACCAATACCTTTTTCATAAACTTTTTATCTTTTAAAACTAAACCATATTGAAACATGTGATTTCCTCCAGTAAAAAGCAATAGGGTGATTATATCAAATAATACACGAGAATGGTTAAATTTAATGCTTTTTTTTCTAAGTGAAGCAATGTATTATAAAAATGTTGATTTCTAACACGATTATCCCTCTTTTTATTATTGACACCCCACTTTCAAAGTGTTATATTAATAAGGCATTCAGTGAAATGGGCCTGTAGCTCAGTTGGTTAGAGCGCACCCCTGATAAGGGTGAGGTCGCTGGTTCGAATCCATTCAGGCCCACCATTTCTTAAAATGAATGTTGATTTGTGGGGTGTTAGCTCAGCTGGGAGAGCACCTGCCTTGCACGCAGGGGGTCAACGGTTCGATCCCGTTACGCTCCACCAATTAAACAATAAAGAACATTTGTTCTTTGCTATAGTCTGATACATCGGTCATTGGATGTATCTTTTTATTTGTTGCAGCCTACTCGTCCTTTTATCTTCACAAAACGACTCTTTTTTAACTAACTTCAAATTGCTCTGGATTGCTTATTGACACCCATTAGTTAGAATGTTAACATGTTAATCGTTGGATAAGATGATCCTGTTCAATAATAATCAACAGGTTCTGTATCAGAATAGCACGTCCACGACTAAATCTATAATCCACTACTTAATCCAGTAGTGGATTTTTATTTAGTAAAAGATATTAAAATATATGAAAAAGGTACTATGAAAAAGTTAACTATCCTATTTGTACTTACTCTGCTTGCAATTTTAGGTTTTTCACTTAGCAATCCCCAGAGCCCATTAGCACAAATACTCGAAAACAACAACGTCATTATTCTTTTAGAACAAGAAAACAATGTCAATATTGATTTATATGAAACCAACGATATTGTATTTGATGATACAAAAGATGCAACCTACGTCGATTTATCACAAGCGGGTACACAAGGTATCAAAGATATCGTTTACGAAGTACAGTATAAAGACGACATTGAAGTAGCTCGACGCATCAAGAGTGAAGAAACGATAATTGAACCAACTCAAGGACTTATTGTTTTGGGCACGAAACCTGTAACAATGACTGAAGAAATTTTAGCGAAAATTGAGTATATAGGAGTTGAAGAACCTATAGGTTATCGAGGTGAAAAAACAGCTGAGGATGCTGTGAATGGCACAAAAACAACGACCATTACTTTAAATAAAGAAACACTGCAAACAGAAGAAACAGTGGTAATTAAAGAACCAGTCCATGTCATCATCGACGTTGGCATTGTCGAAATTAAAAACAATCAGACTGTTGCGTTTACAACCGAATATCTAGCCAATAAAGACGCCTTGATTGGTTCAGAAAATATCATTCAAACTGTTGGTAACGATGGCTTGGTGAATCTAACAATTCACTATGAGGTCGACAAAGACTCTGGGGAACTGCTGAATCCTTCAATCGTAAAAACAGAAACACTGACAGAAAGCATAAAACAAGTTGAGCTTGTGGGTGTTAAGGAAGCAATCAAAACGGTTCTACCTTTTAGCAAGGTAATTCAAAAAGATGCCACCCGATGGGACAATTATAAACAAGTTCAAAAAGGAGAGAATGGCCTAAAAACTGAAGTCGTAATTCACTCCTTGAATCAAGAGGGCACAGTCAATCTCACCAACATCGAGGAAGTAATTTCATCAACAACCGTTGATCCAATCACAGAAGTGACTGTTGTCGGTACTAAGGCTCCTACTTGGAAGACCATTACTAATGACACCGATACGATTAACTACAGTATCGTGAAGCGCCCTTTTGTCAGCAAGACTGTATTTGATTCCTTTTGTTCTGTGAGTGATGCGACTTCTAAAATTAATGAGTTCAATCAATTATTAGCCACTCATCCAAAGTTGAATGTTTATACTTACATTGAAATCAAAGGCGTTAATGGAAAAACCCAAACTACGTACCAACAAGCAGTTGATGAAACTGGTAAAGCGATTAGCAGTTATTCGATTCGTGATAAACAAACAAAAACCATTGTGACCATGGTTCCTCAGAAACAAGTAACACTCAATATTGCTGTTGGCAATAGAAGAACTGCTACCCCTACCTATGCTTATCAAGCCAACCCAAATTTATCATTGAACAGCCAAAACGTTCTTAAATCTGCAGTTATAAAAGTCGATCAACCTCTGTATTACTATACTAATGGAGTGAATTCAACGGTATCCGCTACAAAATGGATAGTGTTAACTTCACCGCAACAAGGAATTATTGAAGTGGGGACTCAGCCAACAGTTAAGACCGTTGCCATTCCCTACAAGACCAAAGTAGTTTACGACCAAACCAAGACTCGTGAAGAACTTGATCATGTGACTCCAGGTCAAAATGGTGAGAAGAAAGTGACAACGACTTATACGGTCAATTCTAAG
>JAAYEW010000047.1 GCA_012728555.1 Erysipelothrix sp. | reverse complement strand
CTAAATCCTTCTTAATAGAAGGGTCGATGACTGTTGCATTTACTTCTTCAAATTCATATACACAATTGTATGAAAAAGATTTAGTGGATAGTTTGCCGAAACCATATCTCGTTGTGACAACAAGCAATCAACTTGAAAAATACAATGATGCAGATAATTTACTAGTATTTAACACACAATTACCAGACATCTATTTAGGCTTGTTGTATGCCATGATTGGACAAACAATGGCAGTTTTAGAAAGTATGAGAAGTGGTTTACAACCAGATGCACCATCACCAACAGGATTAATATCAAGAGTAGTTCAAGGGGTAACCCTATATCCAGTGGAGGTAAAGTAAGATGGCGCTAGGAATCGTTGTCGTAGGGCATGGTAAATTTGCTGAAGGATTGACACACACCATTGAAATGATTGCAGGAAAACAAGAAGATTACGTTTCAGTTGTTTTTGATGAAGGGGCTCCTTTTGAAAAATTGAGTGAAGACATTAAGAAAGCACTGGACTCGATGAATGAAGGTGCGATTGTTTGCTGTGATCTATTAGGTGGATCACCATTTAAAGCAGCTTATGAATTGAAAGTTCAATATGATAATGTAGCTGTCATTGTTGGAACAAATGTTCCGTTGCTACTAGAACTTTGCTTTGGGCGACTAGCTCATACAAACGCATTAGAATGTGCACAAGAAGTTGTAAACAAAGCTGCGACATCTATTCAAGTGATTGATACTTTAGGCGAAAGAAAACAAGAAGATGAAGGAGATGGAATTTAATGGAAAATCTATTGATAAATGTTCTTCACAATCGAAAAACAGATCGTGAAATGGGCGTCTACAGTGCTTGTACAGCGAACGAAGTTGTTATCAGAACTGTACTTAAGAAAGCATTAGCAAGTAATACCGTAGCAGTAATTGAAGCGACTGCGAATCAAGTCGATCAAAATGGTGGTTATACGGGGATGACTCCTGAAAACTTCAAAGATATGGTGTATCGTTTAGCCGATGAAGTTGGAATAGAGCAAGATCGTATTATCTTAGGTGGAGACCATTTAGGACCATTAACAGTTAGTCATTTAGATGAATCAGAAGCCATGGCATACGCAAAAGAACTTGTTAAAGCTTATACATTAGCGGGTTTCACAAAGCTTCACATTGATACAAGTATGAAAGTTAGTAGTGATGATCAAAATGAGCGTTTAAGTGACGAAACAATAGCTAGACGTGCTTGTGAGTTGATTCAAGTGACTGAAGAAGCATGGAGTACACTACCTGAACCAAAATGTAAGATTGCTTATATTATTGGATCAGAAGTACCTATTCCAGGCGGTGCCCAAGAAATCACGGAAATGCAAGTTACTTCTGTTGAAGATTTTTATAAAACAGCGGAAACATTCCAAGAACTCATGAAAGAATACGAGTTAAATATCTTCGATCAAGTAGTTGCAATTGTTGTTCAACCAGGAGTAGAAGAACGTGATGCCGAAAGCGTTCGCTATAATCGAGAAAATGCTGCAGAATTAACAGCATCTTTATCAAAATATGATCCAATGGTTTTTGAAGGACATTCCAGTGATTATCAGTCAAAGAAACATCTTCGCCAAATGGTTGAGGATGGAATTGCCATATTAAAGGTTCGTCCTGCGTTAACATTCGCTTATCGTGAAGCACTGTTTGCTTTAAGTGCAATCGAAAATCAGCTGATAGAACAAAAAGAAGATCGTGGTAATTATATTGAAGTATTAAGAGATGAAATGGTATCCGATCCGAGTCGTTGGAATAAATATTACTTTGGAACAGAACAAGAACTAGAAATTAAACGACTTTATAGTTTTTCTGATAGAGCGAGATACTAT
>JAAYEW010000046.1 GCA_012728555.1 Erysipelothrix sp. | reverse complement strand
GTGTAGAGCTGTGTTTTAAATCCCATTTTTGCGGTAGCAAGTGCTGCTTCACAACCTGCATGACCTGCTCCTACAACGATAACATCATCCATAGATTATCCCTCCTTTAAATGCGTCTTCTATCATACCATAAAATGGAAAAAGTGAAGTAGATTTACTTCACTTAAAGGTTTGCGAATTGTTAAGCATAATCGATGCATGGTTGTGGTTCAACAATGATTTCAATTCCATGACCCTCACAGTCTTCTTTCCATTCTCTCATCTATTATTCATCTCACCAAACGTTCAACCCAAATAGAACAACTGGTTTTGTAGCAGTAGTATATTTTATATCTATGTCATAAGTCTCAAACTGAAAAACATCCTTCATGACAACTTTTTTCTCTTGTTCTTATTTTTTTGTATGAGTGTTCAATTTCAATGGCTACCTGATAAGCCTGGACATTTGAAACAAGTTCAGGTAAGGTTTTTTTACTGACCAAGGGCAATGAACGATTAAACAGAATTTTTTTCTTTGCGTGAGCATGATACAGATATACTTCATATCTCGATGAGTATAAATATTTTCTAGAGTTGATAAAGCTTCTTCAGGGGTTAACTCTGACATCAAGTCAATGTCAGTGCGTGCTATCTAATTTTGATGAATGGCTTTTCTAAATTCTAAGCATGCTGGATTTTTGGTAGTGACTGGTTTAATCCATTCACAAAGACGAGGTTAAAAATAGGATAATAAAAAATCCATTCCTTTTTGACTTAAATAATACTGATTACCAAAATATATGTCTTCTCGCATTCGTATTAATAACCATGCTCAACTAACCAAAAAATCTTCTCTGCACCATTCTTTTACTCGTAAAAACTCAAATTCATCTTCGAAAAGACTATTCTCCTCAATTAAAGCTAAATAAATTAAATCAGCCGGCATAATCTCTAATTATTCTCTACTTTTTCTCTTTTCTTCTCTAAAAATCAATGACTTCAGCGCTGCCTCCTTAAAAATCAACTAAATAACACCTTAAATAATTGCATTAAAAGCTTGATGGATCCGATTGCTTGGCGTGTTGACTTTTAGGAATATATATGACATAGTAAATTTAATTACTAATAAAAAGGAGTAATGCATATGAGCGACAAAGTGACAATGCATAGTTAATCAATCAAATAACTATAAATAATATTGTCCAGTTGAAGATGAACATAGATCGTTTAACCTGGGATATCAAAACAAATAGAAAGACATATATTATGAATAAAAAAACAAAAAGGGAACTTACGGTAATAACAGTATCCGTAGTAGTCAGTGCAATTATCTTCTTGATTTTAAGTAATTATTTTGATGTTTTAAGCTCTATTTGGGGAATCATAATTTCGGTTTTTGTCTATACAACCGTTGGTTTAATAATAAGAAAACAATAATTGTCAATCAACCATAGAAACATAGATTTAATGGTTGCTGATTATGAGTATTTAAAGTGAGTTGGTTCAGATATGAATCAACTTTTTTTGTGATAATATTTTGATTAGAGATTTGAAGAAATTGATAATAGTTGTTAAAAGTGAAGTAAAGGTATATTGCAATTGCGTGTCGTGTTATTATCTTTCTATTACCAATGACATCTATTTCAGGTTCCATGCAATACAAGCCGCTTAAGTGTCCCTTAGATCTTTTACGATTTTGATACGTTGCAATATCGATAATCGTTATTTTGTTTGTTCCATTAAATACGTCTTCCATAATACTATGAAACAGAAAAAGGGAAGCAGATTTACTTCCCTTTTTGGATTGCGATTTGTTCACCATATTCAATGCATTGTTGAGGTTCGGGTTGGCGTTGAACAATGAGGGGTTCAACAATAATTTCGATTCCAAGACTCTCACAGTCTTCTTTCCATTCTCTCATCCACAATCCATCTCCCCAGTCATACGAACCAAAGAGTCCTACTTTCTTCGCGATTAAGTGCGGTTTGAGTTCATCAAATTTTGGTTGAAACTCGAATTCTTCTAAGACTTCGTCTCCCATTGCTGGACATCCAAAGAGAAGAACTGAGTAATCATCAATCTGATTGATTCCAAAGTCACTGATTGTATAAAGATCAACAGTCCATGCTTTGTTTCGTAAACCTTGAGCGATAAATTCAGCCATCATTTCGGTATTGCCTGTTTGTGACCAATAGATTATAGCAGCTTTATTCATGGTAACACCTTCCTTTCTTATAAGTTAGCATTGACTAACTATAAAGTCAATCAAGATGCATCCACCATAAAAAAGATTGTTAACAACAACTGTTATCAACAATCATGGTATTAATCTCTTCCTAAAGATTCGCGATTTTTACACCATAATCTCTAGTTCTGTCTGCTTCATCGTCCATGGGTTGTAAATTTACAACGAGGGGATCTAATACAACATTGATTCCTGCATCCACTGCATCTTGGTGCCAGGTTCTCATCCATTCTCCATCTCCCCAGTCATGCGAACCAAATAAAACGACTGGCTTTGCTGTCAACTTATCTTTAATGTCCGTGTACCATGGTTCAAATTCATATTCATCGAGCTGTTCGGTTCCGGTTGCTGGTGATCCGATAGCAATTAAATCATAGTTTTCTACCATATCTGTTGTAAAGTCACTAATTGTAAATACTTCTACTTCTTTACCTACAGATTTAATTCCCTCTTCGATTAATTGTGCCATTGTTTCTGTATTTCCAGTTTGACTGAAATAAACGATTGCGATTTTTTCCATTGTTATACTTCCTTTCATTTCAAGCTACATATTAGCTAACCATAACTTACCAAATATAGCTAATCTAGTCCATTTATATGCCCATCCATCTTTAGTGGATCATTTGGATTTATCGTTGAAAATCGAGGTTTTTAATGTGATTTAGTTCTTCAATGTTGGTAATTGGATTTCCACTTAAGCGTAACGATTCAAAGCTTTCAAAACCTTTAAGAGGACTTACGTCTTCTACCTTATTATTGATAAGTTCCAATACTTTTAAGCTTTTTAGATTAGTTAGTGGTGACAAATCTTTAACTTGGTTGTTATAAAGCTCAAGGGCTTCTAAGTTCTCCAGTGACTTGAGTGGGCTTAAATCACTTATTTGGTTCTCAAAAAAACTTATCCTCTTTAATTTCTTAAGATTAGAAAGCGGACTTAAATCTGCTACTTTATTTCCAGAAGCAGATACATACATTAATTCAGACAAGTCTTTAAGAGGAGATAAATCAGTAATATCATTGATACTTAGTGATAAGCTAATTAGTTGTGTCGCCCCTTGTAAAAAATCAATCTCTGTTAACTTGCTTTGAGAGATGTGCACACTTCTCAGTTTACTAAGGACTTCGCTTGGAATTGTTTGATAATCGATTTCTGGTTGAAGGG
>JAAYEW010000045.1 GCA_012728555.1 Erysipelothrix sp. | reverse complement strand
TTGATAAAAAAAGTAGAGTTCATTGTACCCTTTCCCCGAATCTAAAACCTTATAAGAATTAAAATCTGTTTTAACATACGATTGAGTGGTAGAACCACGTTTCAAAACAAACGGTAATTTATTTTCCACATAAATCATCGGTAGCAAATCTGTTTCACTTGCCCTTACGTATCCCTCATAACCAGATATCGAAACATGGTGAACTAAAACTCCCTTACTATTAATCACTGAATCAAAATAGTAAAGCTTCGATCCATTATAAACATTCGAATAATTTGCGGTATAAGTTGTCCAATTATTATCTCCAGTTGTACTCAATTCTTGATTTCTAAAGATATCGATAGTCATGGTCGCAGAGCTACCACCTTTAGTAGCAATCGCAAAACCACTGGCCTGTGCCATAATCTTCATTGGTGTCGTATGGTTTTGATGTCTAACAACAAGATGTGGGTTATTAACACTTTGCGCTTTCAAAGCAGCATTAGCTTCATTAAAAGTAGCATAACACTTCACTACTGTGTACTCTGCTTGTTTTGTAACACTATTCACCGAAATACTCTCCAAAGAATATTGATCAACTGGACAATCAGCGATATCAACAGCACCAATTCTATCAAAGATAGTAACTACTGAAGTCAAAACAAGAAAACAGATAAGTGTTAATAGACTATTGTTCTTAACTCTTTTCATTTATTACTCTCCTTCTATCGTAAAATCTAAATTGTAACTAAACGTAGTAACTTCGTACTCAGCACCATTGATTTCGAAAAACAAAAGACCCGAAGTAAGTTCACCATTGTTTAATATATTCAATTTACCAGAAGTTTCCAATTTCAATTTTTCAGGAATCGCAGTAAATGTCGCATCCAATCCAACCAGCTTTAAAGAAGCACTTGTAATAACAGTTCCTGGTTTCAAAATGGTCACCGGTACAACAAAAACTCGAGTATTTGACGGATAGCCCATTTCGACATACTTTGATCCTTCTAATACAAAAACAGAACCTAAATTAACCTCAACTAATTTATCCAACTTTAATGATTCGTGTTCTCTCACATCAATCGGAGTAGAAGGATCCCCACTATCAACGGGTGGTTTATTATTTGGCTGTTCATTTTCTTCATCCGGATCGACAACAAAACCAAAAATCGTTTTATCTGATATCGGATTACTCAGATCAAACGTTAACTTAATCTCATTATTAACAGACAACTCATACTCTTTTAAATTAGGATCAGTAACTACCAAAAAAAGTTCATTAAATCCGTTTTTCAAAACATTAACACTCGAAATATGGTCAGATTTGTATCCAACACCTCTCATCGTATCTAAGAAAGATACAAAAGAGCCATATCGTGTGTTTTCACTTGTCATTGAATCTTCTATACTAATAGAATCAACGATACCTTTACCTTCAACAGTAGCAACAATAAATCCAAAGCTCAAATTATCAAATTTATAATATTTATATTCATCAATCGTAACACTAGGTTTTTCTTCAACAATCACTACTGACTTTTTAGTATTTAATTCAATCACTTTGTAAAAACTAAAACCCGCAGTAATTAACAGAACAATACTAAGAAAAATCAAAATACCTTCATAGAGTTTCTTTGTACTCATCTTTATCACTCTTTCATTATTTAATTAATAATTCAATCCAACTTACCTGATTATTCATCCGTACTTCAATTTTATAAGGTTGATTTAGTGGGTTCAGATTGGAATCATCCACAATGAAAATTAGGTAACCATCTCCTTGTGTCATAGGTCGCATTAACACATTGCGTTTACCATCAATTGCATATTCTGGTCCCAAAGCAAAAACCAACTCTTGAGTTTTCTCAAAATTCAAACGAGCCGCACTCATGACAACTTCATTTACATAATCCACATTGACATTGACGACATAAGCACGTGATGTTAATTTGAAATTAACACGATGTACTTCTTTTTTCTCATCAACAATGGAAATTAGTGAAGGATCAATTTCCATAGCAGCTGATAGCGTAATGGTGTTACTAATCGTTTGATCAGGGCCACTAACATCTGTCTCTATCACTTCATCAGGATCATTATTCTCAAGAACTGGAGAACTCAACACTACATCTTTACCTAAATCAGAAGACTTTCCATAAGGCCAGTTTAAATTGAAAATGAGTTGGGAAGGTTCAACCCCCGCAACATAAACACTAATCTCATTTAAATGATTATTCTTAATTGGAATCAGAATAGTAGCACTTACTGAATTTTCGCTGGAAGTTAGGATGTTTGTTACGTTTTGTTTACTCAGGTCGTAACCTTTAGCTGATATCTCACTTTTATAATTGTCAATTTTGTCCAATCGTACTTGTTCACTAGTCATGAAACGAGACAATTCAAACTCAATTGGTTTATTATTTACCAAGTTGATATTCGCAAGAATAAAACGAAACGGAACATCTTTAAAGTTATACACTTTGTAATCTTTGACACTCACAACAATAGTACTTAGTGGTTCATCAATTTGAGGTGCATGCTCCTTTGGAAAATGAATAAAATTTGTCTTAATCAGAATAAAGAATAGCACCGAGATGCTCACAATTAAACTCAAAAGAACCCTTACTAATTGCTTAATCTTCATAACATTCCTTTCTAACAAATTTCATTGATATAATAACACAAAAAGCCACGAAGATAAACCATGTCATCAATGAGATGAAATGCTATAATAAAGAAGAGGTATCACTTATGGAAAAAAAGTTTCATCAAAATGTTAGTCAAAATGATAAGGCAAATAGCAAATATCCAATTCAAATAGGGAATATTTTTAAACTCAGCTTTGGTGAAGAAGTAGGCAATTCAGTAAGTCACGGAGTCATGGCAGGTTTACTATTAATTGCTTTACCCTTTTGTTCGGTATACGGATATACAAAAGGCGGACTTTTACAATCTATTGGCAATTCAATTTACATCATCAGTATTTTAATAATGTTTTTATCAAGTAGTCTATATCACTCTATGAGTTTTGATTCAGTCCAAAAAAGAGTTTTAAGAAAAATTGATCACAGTGCTATCTTTATAGCTATCGCTGGATCATTCACACCAATTATTCTCACCAATATTCAAACTCCCCTTGGATACGGAATTCTTATCGTCCAATGGATATTTGTAATCATTGGCATTCTCTTTAAGTCCCTATCAAAAAAGAGTAAACCAATGGCTTCTACCACCCTTTACCTAGTAATGGGATGGTCAGCAGTATTATTAATTCCAAATCTAATTAAAATGAACAACTGGTTATTCTTAATTCTAATTGTCTTTGGTGGCCTTCTCTATTCAATTGGAGTCTACTTCTATAGTCAAAAAAGTAAAGCATGGTATCACTTTATTTGGCATCTGTTCATTATTGGAGCATCCATTAGTCATTTGATTGCAATTATCTTTGTTCTATAAAAAAAGATGTTAGAAGAATTTTCTAACATCCACAACCATAATAAATGCAATAAACACCAACAGAAGAATATAGCTCCCCATTATCAGCGATTCTTCTGTCTTTTTATTTAAAGGCTTTCCTGTTAACAATTCAGGAAGAGTCAACAGCACTCTACCCCCATCCAAAGCAGGAATCGGAATTAAGTTAAATACAGCTAAACTCATTGATAATTGAGCAATAAAACCCATGATAGAAAGAATTCCTTGATTAGCAACTTCATTACTCATCGACATGATCGCAATTGGGCCACCAATATTATCAAGCCCTTGACCTCTAAATAAATTCAAAATAGCAAACAAAACAGCCACAAAGTATTGCCAACCAAATGCTAAAGTGAACTGCAGATTTTCAAAAAAACCAACCTTTTTAACAGGCGCTATAAATTGAATCCCCGCTAAATAACGATCGGATGAACTATCATATTGAGGAGTTATATCAAACATAAGTTCTTCATTGTTACGATTCACAACATAAGTATAGCTTTTCGAAGAATTACCAATCGCTTCATTAATCTCATTTAACGAAGACACATCAATTCTTTTTTCATTTATAATAACCGCAACAACTTCATCATTCGCTAAGACCCCGGCTTTTTGAGCAGGATATCCCTCCATCACACCACCCACAGTACTCGTCGTATTCTCAGCATCAACCACACCTTGAACACCAACAATTATCATCAGTAAAACAATAAATAAAACGATATTCATAAAAATACCTGCTAGCATGATAAGAATCCGTTTGAATGGATGAATTCCCTTGACAGTTCGCTCTAAAGGAATATCTTCAGGCATTCCTTCATGTGTCTCGCCTTCTCCAGCCATCGCAACAAATCCTCCAAGCGGAACAGCACGCAGTGAATAGGTCGTTTCTTTACCAACTTTTGAAAATAACTTAGGACCAAATCCAATCGCAAACTCATGACAATACACATTAAATATCTTAGCAACTATTAAATGTCCCAATTCGTGAATAGCCACCAATAATGATATTGCTACAATAAATACTAATATTCCACTAAATTCCATAGTGTTCCCTCACATAATTTCTAGCAAGAGCCTCTCCTTTTTCATTTGCCTTAAAGACATCATTAACATCGACTAACTGTTCAGGAATATAGCTCATGCATAAATCAGTAATCATTTGTTCTAACTGTAAGAAACTAATTTTCTCATTTAAAAACAACTGAACACCAACCTCATTAATTGCATTCATAACACAACATGCATCTTTATTTAAACTCATCATCCTTAAAGCAACCTTAAAAACAGGATAACGATCTAAATCTAACGGTATCAAATCAATTGACAAGCCCTTAGATAAGTCTAAAGGTTCAATCTCTAAACTCAAGTGACGTTGATCACTCAACGCATATAAAATAGGAAGTCTCATGTCTGAGGTAGCCCATTGTGACACAATCGAAGTATCTTTAAAGACAACAAGACCATGTACGATTGAATTTGGACTAATTAAAACTTTTATTTGATTATACTCCAAACCATACAAATGATGAGCCTCAATGACCTCAAATGCTTTATTCATCATTGTTGCAGAATCAATTGTAATCTTACTACCCATCGACCAATTAGGATGTTTTAAAGCATCTTGAAGTGTAACATGTTTCAAATCTTCCCTAGACAAATCCCGAAAACTACCACCGGATGCAGTGATTATTATATGATCAACCTCTTCAACAGAATGAGAAGATAATGCTTGATATATCGCAGAATGTTCACTATCAATTGGTGTCAGTTGGACTTTATGTTTCTTGACTAGTTCCATTACAAATTCGCCACCAGCAACCAATATTTCCTTATTGGCTAAAGCAATATTTTTACCCATTTCAATTGCTTTGATTGTCACTTCAAAACCACTAAATCCACTTAAACTACTAACAACCCAATTGCATGGTGTCTTTTCTAAAACCTCGACCAATGAATTCTCACTACTATAGAAAGAAATATCAGGATATTTCAATTGAAACTCTCGTTTCTTATTATTGTCAATAAGATAAACCGAATGAAGTTTATGTTTGTTAATAACCTCATCAATGATCGACGTGTTGTTTCCAACAGTTATTCCCTTCAAAGTAAAAAGATGTGGATTAGCTTCAATCACATCAATTGTTTGTTGTCCAATAGATCCAGATGCTCCTAAAAGAAAAATCTCTTTCATTGCAATAAACTCCAAATTGTAATTAACGTTTGAATCGCAAACAAAGAAAAGATAATAGAGTCTATGCGATCGAGCACCCCCCCATGTCCAGGGAATATCCGACCAAAATCCTTGATATTGTATTTTCGCTTAATCATTGAGAAAAACAAATCCCCCATTTGTGCAGTAACAGGAATTAAAGCAGAACTCCAAACAATAAAAGGCATACTCAGATACTGTGACAAAACGAAATAACCAAAACCAGTACCAAATACAAACCCTGATAACCACCCGCCGATTGCTCCTTCGATAGTCTTTTTAGGTGAAATTCGCTCTATTAATTTATGTTTACCAATGAGTGATCCAACATAATATGCGCCGATATCCGTTGCAAAGTTAGCAACAAATATCCAAACAATTGCCCATCGTCCGGCAGAACCATAAATGCCAATTGCTCCTTTAAGTGCATACGCCAAAAGAATACCAAAAGTAAAATTTTGAGTAACATCATTGAGTGTTAAGCGCTCATCAATTAAAGAAATCAGTACCATTAAAATGAAATAGATTGAAATAGCAATAATCATATAACCACTATCCACAAAAGTCGATACAAAAACCATTAGAAACATCAGAATAGGAGTTATAATCGAATAGTTATTCTCTTTAAGATGATAGATTTCATGACATGCAATCGCAACTATAATATATAGGAGCGCTTTAAAAATACTGATATCAATCAAAATTCCTAATGCGGCAATAATTGCTAAAATAATTCCAGTAATCGTTCGTTGCTTCATTTTTTAAGTCCCCCAAACCGACGGTCACGTTGAGTATATTCTAAAATACAAGTATCTAAATCTTGAGATGTGAATAAAGGCCAAGGTTTATCAACGAAAATTAATTCAGCATAAGCTATTTGCCATAATAGAAAATTTGAAATTCGTTTTTCATTACTCGTCCGAATTAATAAATCAACATCTCCATAATCGCTAGTCATCAAATACTTTGCAACATCTGCTTCCACTAAATTATTTTCTTTGCCATTCTTTACATCCTCTGCGTATTTTTTCATTGCTTCCACAATTTCATCTCGCGATCCATAATCCATCGCAAAAACAAGCTTCATCTTTGTGTTATTTTTAGACTGTTCGATAGCTCTTTGTAAAACCTTACGAGTTTGTGGTGCCAAACGATGAAAATGCCCAATGCATTCAACCTTAATTTGGTTTTGCATGAGCTCATCCATAAATCGATCAAAAAATACAGCAGGCAATTTCATCAAATATTCAACTTCTTCAAGTGGTCGCTTCCAATTCTCAGTCGAAAAAGCATAAAGAGTGAGTACTTTGATGCCTAATTCATTGGCATGAAGTGCAATGTCACGAACATTGTTAGCACCATGGTAGTGACCAAAAGTTCTTTTCTTATTTTGTGATTTTGCCCAACGTCCATTACCATCCATGATGATGGCAACATGATTGAGCGTGTCCAACATGTCTAGACTGTCATGATTTCTGCGACTTTTTCTTCAGAAATCAAATCTACTTTCTTAATATATTCATCCGTTGTCTTTTGGATTTTTTCTAACTCACGTCTTTCAACATCTTCAGAAAACTCTTCATCTTTCTTAACATCTTCGTTAACATCACGACGAATATTACGGATTGCTACTTTTGCTTCTTCAGCAAACTTGCTAACTTCTTTCGCCAATTGCTTTCTCGTTTCACCAGTCAATGCAGGTACAAGCATACGAACTACCGTTCCATCATTTTGAGCATTTAAACCCAAATTAGCAGCATTAATCGCCTTTTCTACATTTCTTAATTGTGAAGGATCATAAAGTTTAACGACAAGTTGACGACCTTCTACAACAGATATTTGAGCTAATTGATTAATCGGAGTCATTTCTCCATAATAATCTATCATGACATTTGAAATCATGTTAGGGTTAGCTCTCCCAGTACGAAGAACAAGCAAATCACTTTCTAAATTTTTGATTGCTTTATCCATTCTTTCTTTAGCAATTTCTTGATACATAATCTATTCTCCTTTTGTTATTAATGTTCCAGTTACTTCTTGTTTCGCTGCCTTTAATATGTTTCCAGGCTCATTGACATTAAAAATATACAAATCTATATCATTGTCCATACACATTGACGTTGCCGTAGCATCCATCACCTGCAGATTATTCATAATCATTTCCATATAAGTTAAATGGTCATAGCGTACAGCTGTTTTGTCCTTCTTTGGATCGGCAGTATACACTCCATCCACTCCATTTTTAGCCATCAAGATAACATCTGCTTTTATTTCAGAAGCTCTCAGTGCAGCTAAGGTATCAGTTGAAAAGAAGGGTGATCCGGTACCTGCACCAAAGATAACAACACGTCCTTTCTCTAAATGACGAATCGCTCTTCTTAAGATAAATGGTTCAGCAACAGCTCTCATTTCAATAGCTGTTTGAACCCGTGTTTCAACACCAATGGACTCAAGTGAACCTTGAATTGCTAGTGCATTAATCACTGTTGCCAGCATCCCCATATAGTCTCTTGACACTCTATCAACACTCAAATCACTGTCCTGTTTACCACGCATAATGTTACCACCGCCAACAACAATTGCCACTTGAATGCCTAATTCAACCATTTCTTTAACTTCTCTAGCAATTTGATTTACAACTTCTGGATTATACTGACGACTATCACTCGAAAGTGCTTCACCACTCAATTTTAAGACAACTCTATTATACATGATTTCTCCTCTTTTTAAAAAAGGACACTATAAAGTGTCCTAATTAAGCTTTTGACATCATCGCTACTTCTTCAGCAAAGTTATCAACTTTTTTGTCAATACCTTCACCAACAGCGTAACGGACGAATTTAATAACAGACGCTTGATGTTGTTTTAATGCATCAGCAACCTTCATGTTTGGGTCCAAAAAGAATGGTTGATCAAGAAGAGATATTTCTTGTAATGCTTTTGAAACACGACCTTTAATAATTCCTTCTTTTTGTTTCTCATTCTTTTGAGCCAACGCTTCATCGTTGTTCAGAATTTCAGTCTGTAAAGATACTTGTTGAGCAACAATTTCTTCAGGAACATCCTTTTGAGATACATACTGAGGATTCATCGAAGCAACTTGCATCGCCATGTTCTTCGCTAAATCAGCAATCTGTTTACTCAAGACAACAACTGCTCCACTTTTTCCATCGAAATGAACATAAGTACCAAAGCTTTGATCGTCTTCTTTAGTCACAAGATCAAATCTTCTAAAAGAAATCTTTTCACCAATCGTCGCAGTCGCATTTGTTACATGATCTGCAACACTCATTCCGTCAACAACAAGAGCATTTGCTTCATCCATATTAGCTGGTTTGTTTGCTAATACCACATTTGAAACATTTTGAACAAGTGCTAAGAATAACTCATTTTTAGCAACAAAATCTGTCTCAGCGTTCAACTCAACGATAACAGCAGTATTTCCATCAACCTTAACAGTTGTAAGTCCTTCAGCTGCGATACGCCCTGATTTCTTTGCAGATTTAGCAATCCCTTGTTCTTGTAACCAACGAACAGCTAAATCAATATCACCATTATTTTCCACGAGTGCTTTCTTACAATCCATCATACCAGCACCAGTTATTTCTCTTAATTCTTTAACTAATTTTGCACCAATTTCCATTTTTTATTCCTCCACAATTTCTGTTTCAGCTACCACAACAACTGGCTCTTGGGCCTTTTCAGCTTTAACTACCGCTTTACGGTTACGAGAAAATGTTGTGTTTTGGTTGTAGTTCTCACGAGGACGACGACGTTCATCACGTTGTCTTCTCTCTTCTTGACGAGCACGTCTACGAGCATCATTTTGCTCATCTACATTACGAATAACATCACTCATCGTAATATCTTTTTCTTCTTCATTTCCAGTATATGCAACTGTTAATAATCCACCATGAGCTTCAACAATCGCATCAGCCATTAAACCAACGATTAATTTGATTGATTTAATTGCATCATCGTTTGCAGGAATCATGAAATCTACAACTTCTGGATCACAGTTGGTATCAACAATACCAAATACAGGAATTTTTAATTTACGTGCTTCTAAAATCGCATTGTGATCTTCTGTTGGATCAACAACAAAGACAGCATCAGGAAGTTTCTTCATTTCCTTAATTCCACCTAAGAAGTTTTCTAAACGAGTTGCTTCTTTATTTAAGATAACCACTTCTTTCTTAGGGTAAACATTAATCGATCCATCTTCATTCATTTTTTCAATATCTAATAAACGACGGATACTCTTTTGAATCGTTTTATAGTTGGTTAATGTTCCCCCTAACCAACGTTGGTTAATAAAGAATGAACCTGAACGTAACGCTTCTTCAAGAACTGTTGCTTGCGCTTGTTTTTTAGTACCAACAAACAATACTTTACCATTCTTTTCAGCAATCTCTTTAAGCTTAGCATATGCTAATTCGATTTTTGCTTGTGTTAATTCGAGGTTGACGATATGAGATCCATTTTTAGAAGCATAAATATATGGCTTCATTTTTGGATTCCAACGCCTGGTTTGATGCCCGAAATGAGCACCACTTTCTAATAATTGTTTCATCGTAACTACTGACATTTTAATATCCACCTTTCCGTTACTCCACCATCATTTCTAACAACAACAACCAAAAGGATCTTAAGGCACGGGTTGTTGAATCCATGATGTGCGATGTGCATCAATTATATCGATGCCGTTTGTTATTATACCATAGAAGCATAGAAACACAAACATTTAACGACCAAAATCATCCAATATTGCCATTTTTCGCCAGTTTTTAACTATAACTTAGCATACTGAGCTAATCGCTGTTGGCCTTCTAGTTTTTGTATCATTGTAATATCCTGAGACACTTCTAAAACCCCACGATAGTTATTGAGATTATCTCTTAAAGCAAAATATTGAATCAACATCTTACGCCCTTTCATGTCAATCCAAAAGGAAGCTTTGTCTTCTTTACCTGCTCGAAAGTTTTCTACAATCTCTTCAACAATGTGAACCGATTGAGGAGGATGACAATTCTTTACCTCCCGACCAATAACTGAAAAAGAACGAGGAAAGATTCGATTCTTGGTATGGGTAAAATAACAGACTTTGTTATTCTCATCCACTAATGTCATATCCATTTCTAAAACATTGAAGATCATTAATACTTGATCCAACTTAAGCTGTCCTGTCTGAGTTGTAATTGTATAATCTTCAAAAGTGAAATCTAACGAACTTTCGATATTCTGGACACTTTCTCTTGTATTGAAAACACCATTATACTCAGCAGCTTGCCTATACAAATCTTTCCATTGGTCTGGACTTAGAACTTCTAAAGCAGCAGGAATAAGGATGTACTCTTCTTTTTGAATAAGCCCTAACATATCAAAAAACAGTTGTGAAATGCTTTCGATTAATTCCTGTTTTGAGGTTGACTCTTGACTCAACAAAAGAATGGAGTCATCAATTTCTTGCTTTACTTTATTGTGCAATGCCCACATGATACTTAACCCTAAAAATCGTTCATGTTTACTTTCCATAAGTGGAAAAAGTAAGTTCTCTTTCTTTTCATAATGAGGATAAAACTGTTTTAGCTCATCCAATATTTCTACCATCTCTTGACGCACATTCAGAATATCAAGTTTAGTCATTAATGGTCGAATCTTATCAAAGGTTTTCTCAAGTAAGCGATTGTCCTGTAACATTTCGTCAATATATGGATAAAGGTTTTCGTAATTTGGTTTGGTTCTCCTTAAATTATCAAAGAAAACATGTACAATTTTATCTAAAAAAGGAAGTATTTCTAGTTCTGAAAAATTTTCTAACTTGATTTTTTGAAAAACATCAAATGCTTCTAGAGGATTAACACTTAATAATTCTTTTTCAAATTCCTTAAATAGATTATTTAAATTTTCATTTCCACGATTCATTCGAACAATATACTCTTGTATTTTATCTATTTTTTCCATAATATACTCCCACTCGTAACTTTATTATACAAAAAAGGTCATAGATAAGCTATGACCAAGGATGAAACTTTTTGTAAACTTGTCTTAAGCGATCACTACTGACATGAGTATAAATTTGGGTTGTTGATAAATTCTTGTGACCTAGTAACTCTTGTACAAAGCGTAAGTCTGCTCCGTTGTCCAATAAATGAGTAGCAAAGCTATGACGTAACATGTGTGGATGGACTCGCTGGTTTAACCCTGCTTTGTAACCTGTTTCTTCACATAAATATTGAATCGCTCGAGTGGACAGTTTTTTCCCCTTCTGATTAACAAACAAACTATCATTATCATCCAAAACAAGTTGAGACCTTATGTTGTTGATGTAGTCTTGTAAACGCAAAGAGAATGAATCATAAAATAATCCAATTCTCTCTCTTTTACCTTTACAAAAAATTCTTACTTGGTTTTCATTACAATCAATATCCTGAATTTTTAAGTCAACCAATTCACTCACTCGCAAACCACTTGCGTATAGAAATTCTAACATGACCCGATTTCTTTTTCCAAGCAATGTCGTTGTGTCAATCGCAGTTAAAAAAAGGCTAACTTCTTCAAAAGTTAAATAGTTAGGTAACTTCTGCGATTCTTTAAAGTGTTTAATCCTCTTAAATGGGTTTCCACTAAATTTATAGTTTAGATTCAAAAAATTATAAAAAGATCTACAAGCTGAACATTTTCGATTCAAGGTAGCGCCACTCAACTGAACATCATTATTTTGTAAAGAGGCAAGGTAATCATATACTTGTGTTTGAGTCAATTCAGAGAGCTCCAATTCTTTATCTTCAAGATAGTCTAAAAATTGTTGAATATCTCGTCGATAAGCATCTAGTGAATGAATAGATTGCGTGTTCGCTAGATTGAACTCAACCAAAAACGCTTCTAACAACTCATTCATATTGCTTGATGATAGCCAGAGCCTTCTCAGCTCTTTCTTTTTTATCTTTAATACTAGTATTCATAATTCCAAAATTGGCATTCATTGGTTGAAAATTATCAGCATTTCCTTGACTTATATAATTGGCCATACTACCCATCATCGTATCATTACCAAAATCAATCAGCGGTTTTCCTTTGGCAAAATGTATCGCATTGAGAGCCGCAAGTAATCCAGAAGCAGCACTTTCAACATATCCTTCTACACCCGTAATTTGACCAGCAAAAAACAGTTCTGAATGCTTCAATGTTTGGTAATGCCGATTAATCAATCTTGGTGATTTTAAATAGGTATTACGATGCATCACACCATATCGAATAATCTTAGCATTTTCAAGTCCAGGAATTAATTGGATGATTCGTTTTTGTTCAGGCCAAGTTAAGAGGGTTTGAAAACCGACGATATTGTACAAATTACCTGCAACATCGTCTTGTCTTAATTGGACAACCGCAAATGGCTTTTCGTTATCTTTCGCTAAACCTACCGGTTTTAATGGACCAAATGTTAATGTTTTAATTCCTCTTTTTGCCATAACCTCTACAGGCATACATCCTTCAAAAACTTTCTCATCTTCAAAGTCTTTTAGTTCAACAGTTTTTGCATTGATTAACTCGTTATAAAAAACCATAAACTGTTCTCTTGTCATGGGACAGTTTATATAATCTGCCGTTCCCTTATCGTAACGACTTTTCTTATAAGCAATGTTCATATTAATAGAATCGTATTCAATAATCGGAGCAACAGCATCAAAGAAAGAAAGAGATTCTTCACCAAAAAAACTTCGAATAGACTCCGATAAGAAATCACTAGTTAGAGGACCTGAAGCAATAATTGTTAAACCTTCTGGTATTGAAGTAACTTCATGATGGATAATCTTAATATTATCAAATCTTTCTAACTCTTCTTTAATCGCTTTTGAGAATAAGGTACGATCGACTGCTAAAGCACTACCTGCAGGAATCATCGTTTTGTCTGCAGCTCTGATGATAATTGAATCTAGAGTTCTCATTTCTTCTTTTAATAGCCCAACAGCATTTGTGACTTCGTTTGAACGCAATGAATTTGAACACACAAGCTCCGCAAAATCACCTGTTTGATGAGCAGGAGTCATTTTTACTGGACGCATTTCATAAAGATTTACTTGAAGTCCACTTTTAGCGCATTGATATGCTGCCTCACAGCCTGCTAAGCCTGCACCAACAATATTAATTACTTTGTTCATTGTTCGAACTTTCTTCTTGTTCTTTAAGTTGTTTTGCGCTAATCGTACTATTCGGTTTGATATAACGGCACTTAGGAAATCCTGAACAAGCAACAAATTGAGATCCATAACGACTCTTACGATAAACTAAAGGATTTCCACATTCAGGACACATTTCACCGGTTTCTTTAGCAGGTTCTTTTACCTTATTTGCTAAAGGACGATGATACTTACAGGTTGGATAGTTTTCACAAGCAATAAACTTACCAAATCGTCCATAGCGATAAATCAGTTGTCCTTGATCTTCTGGGCATTCTTCACCAATATATTCATTGGGTGCTTTTTCCATTGTTTCATAAGCTTTTTTAACAAGTGGATCAAATCGATCATAAAAGTCTCTAAGTGCAGCAATATGATCTTCTTTGCCTTCCGCAATTTCATCAAGTTCTTTTTCCATGTTTGCTGTGTATTTAACATTAATAATCCCAGAAAAGTTTTCTGTTAATTTTTCATCCGTCAACAATCCTTGGTCAGTTGGAACGAATACTTTTGATTTCGATCCTTCACTCATCGCTTTATATTCAACATACCCTCTTGAAACAATTGTTTCCATAATAAATGAATAAGTACTAGGACGACCAATACCATTTTCTTCAAGAGCTTTAATTAGTCGTGCTTCGTTGTAACGTAAAGGTGGTTGGGTAAAGTGTTGCTGTTTATTTAAAGACTTCGGAGTAACCATTTGATTAAGTTCTAGCTCAGGTAAGATGGTATCTTTATTTGTTTCGTATGGACCATATACTTTCGTGTAACCATCAAAAACCATCTTAATTCCATTAGATATTAGTTGATAATCATTTTTCTCAAAAGTATAAGCTACCGTCTCTTGTTTTGCTGCCGACATCAAACTAGCAAGTGTTCTGGCATAAATAAGGCTGTATAGTCGATACTCATCATTTGACAAATGTGCTTTAATGCTCTCAGGAGTCTTTGTCACATCAGTCATACGAATTCCTTCGTGAGCATCTTGGGTATTCTCTGAAACTTTTCCAGCTTTGTATTTGCCAACATATTTTTTTCCATATTCAGTTTCAATATACGAAAGTGCACTGTCCACAAACGTTTGCGACAACCGAGTTGAATCCGTTCTCATGTACGTAATAAGACCCTCTAACTCATCATCTAATTGAATCCCTTCATATAGTTTTTGAGCAACACGCATTGTTTTCTTCGAATTGAAATTTAGTTTAGTTGCTGCCTCTTGTTGAAGTGTTGATGTGATGAAAACCAATTTCGGTTCTTTCTTACGTGTTTTTTGTTGTATATCAACGAGTTTTAGTTCACCCTCTACTAATTTCAAAATTTCATTGGTTTGTTCTTCACTCTCGATTTTTAGCTTCTTATTTTGATACTTTTCAACTTTTGCTTCAAAATCTTTTTTGCTTTCATGAAATAAAGCTGTAATTGACCAGTATTCTTCTGCTACAAATTTTTCAATTTCCTTTTCTTTCTCTACAATCATCTTTAAAGCAACTGATTGAACTCGACCAGCTGATTTAGAGCGAATTTTAGATTTAAGTAACTTAGATAATTTAAATCCAATAATTCTATCGACAATACGACGCGTTTCCTGGGATTTCACTAAGTCCATATCAATTGTACGTGGAGAATCAAATGCTTTTTTTACTGCTTCTTTGGTAATTTCGTTAAAAACAACCCGATTTTCTTGGGTGATATCTAGCTCTAATTCTTGTGCTAAATGCCAAGAAATCGCTTCTCCTTCACGGTCAGGGTCAGTTGCAAGGAATACATGTTGTGCTTTTTTGACATCACTTTTTAAACTTTTTACGACATCCTTCTTATCTTTATTAATGATGTATTTGGTTTGAAATTGATCATCAACATCAACCCCTAATCCCTCTTTACCACTAGTTGCTAAATCACGGATGTGTCCTTTTGAACTAACTACTTTGTAATCTTTTCCTAAATATTTTTCGATTGTCTTCGATTTAGAAGGTGATTCCACTATTACTAAATTTTTCATCCAAATTCTCCTTCTCTTGTTTTTATCATGTCCATTACAACTTCTTTTGTCAATACAGTTGCCCCTTCGTTAATTAATAAGTGACAACCTTCTCCATTTACATTATCTATGGGGTAAGGTAAACAGTAGAGTTCGCTATCCATCTTCATTGCTTCATGAGCTGTATGCATTGTTCCACTTTTTAAGCTAGCACTCATCACAAACAGCCTTTTACTACTCGCTGCAATCAATCGATTCCGCCAAGGAAAGTGGTATTTCAATGGTTTAGTATCATTAGGAAACTCCGAGATAAGTAAATGGTTCTTTTTGATGTCTTCATACAAAGCTCGATTACAGGCTGGATAAACACGATCGATACCACATCCCAAGATTGCAACTGTTTGCTTTGAGCTCTGATGAGCAATCGTATCGATTCCTTTCGCTAAACCGGAAACAACAACGGTTTGTTTACCTAAACTTTCAATTAACCATCGCGTTTGTGTGATTGAATAGTCATCACAATCTCTTGAACCGACTACCGCTATACAGTTATTGTTAAGTAATTCTAGCTTTCCATAATAAAATAACACGAGTGGAGGATATTGTAAACGATAAAAACACTGTGGATACTCTTTTTCCCCATAGATTACATAATTACTGGTACATTTTTGTGGCTTTACCGTCACTTTTCTTTGAAGCATTTTGACGATTTTGTTGTAATTTCCACCACATACAATCGCGATATCTTTAATTTTTTCTCTCATACCTATCGTACAAGAAAAACATCTACTCTCCTAAATATCAAACGATATTTGTGGTTCTTTGAACAGTTTAAATGATTTTCGATGGATATCCAACACTCCAAATTTCTCAATTGCTTCATAGTGCTGTTTTGTCGGATATCCTTTGTGTTTCGCAAATCCATAATTAGGATAACGTTTATCATATTCTTTCATAATATTGTCTCGAGTCGTTTTAGCAATAATACTTGCTGCAGCAATACTAATACTCCGATGATCTCCCTTGATTAAATTATGAAATTCTCCCTTATAATCCAAAGGCATCGCATCACTCAAGACACAAGCAATCGTCATACTCTCATCAACAATCGCTTGCATCGCTCTTTGAGTAGCTCGATAGATGTTGTATTTATCAATTTCTTCAATCGTAACAATTTTTGTATAAACTGCGATCGCATTTTCTTTAATTTGAAGAACGAGTTCTTCTCGCTTCTTTTCACTTAAAACTTTTGAATCATCAATCATTGAATAATCCATATGAGGCTTTAAGATGACACCACAAACAACACAAGGACCTGCTAATGGTCCTCTGCCTGCTTCATCGATTCCAAGCAACAACTGGTTCTTTGCCCACACTTTTTCTTCAAAATCTTTAAGTGCGCCATTAATCTTGTAGGTCATCGATTATCTCATCCCACGTAAAACGACCAAAAACATGGTTTTGTATATCTCTTAACACCATCATCGAGCCGTCATTCTCTTGTTTTCCTGTAATCCTTACTATGTTTTTTTTAATCTGTTCTATATCGCTGATATCTTCAACCTGGTACCGTTCTACTATTTTATTTTTATAATCCTTACTTAAACGTTTTAATCCATAAGCTATGACTTGATCAACTTCAAAACCTGTTTCTTTCACCGATAAACATAATGCTAAATTCATTCCTTGTTCTTGGTTTTCAAAACGTGGCCACAATAAACCTGGGCTATCAACAATTTCAAGAGTATCCGACACTTTAACTCTTTTTAAAGATTGGGTCACTCCAGGGCGATTTGCGGTTTCATTAACTTTCTTGTTCGCTGCACGATTGATAATGGTCGATTTTCCAACATTAGGAACCCCCATAATCATCGCCCGGATAATTCTAGGTTTAATTCCTCTTCTTAAATCTTTTTCCTGTTTTTCTTTCATCACTAAAAGACAACCTTGTTCGATTTTCTTAGCTACATTATCTTTTAGAACATTCAACGAAATAACCACAGCTCCTTCTATTTCCAGTTTTTTATGCCATTGTTCAGTTAAAAGTGGATTAGCTAAATCCTTTTTTGTTAAGACAATTAACCGCGGTTTATCTTTAATAACTTCATCTATCAAAGGATTATGACTCGATTCAACAATCCGAGCATCTCTACATTCGATGACCATATCGACAGCGGGTAACATTTGTTTGATGTTACGAATTGCTTTGGTCATATGACCTGGGAACCATTGGACACTCATATTATTGCCCCAAATATTTTAATTCACTCAATGGATAAAAAATTAAAATATCTTTACTGATGATATCACTAGCATGGAATGGTCCCATTGCACTTCTTGAATCCAAAGAATATGGGCGATTGTCTCCCATAACAAAGTACTGATCATCATTTAATGTGATTGGTCCAAAATCGCGATCAAATAATTGTGATGTTGATTGTTGATACGAGGCTTTATACTCTTGGTTTAAAAAATCTTGTTCAATTTCTTGATTGTTTATATATAGGACATTGTCATTAATTTCAATTGTTTCATTTGGAAGCGCGATAAGACGTTTAACGATTAATCCATGTTGCTCAGTATTGACAACAACAATATCAAATCTTCTCAATTCTTCTGTTTTAAGAGCAATTAAACTACTAAAACCACGTTCTCCATTTTTAAGGGTTGGATACATAGATACTCCGACCACTTCAACAGGTTTAAAAAACCATTTGTTAATTGTAAATACAATTAAAATGGATAGAACTATACTCTTAATAATTTCCCATAATATTGATTTCTTCTTCATGTCTACTCCTTAGAAAAAAGCCGTACGAAGACGGCTTATTTTAGCGAATTTCTTTAAGACGTGATGCTTTTCCTGAACGACCACGTAGATAGAATAATTTCGTACGACGGACACGTCCTTTACGAAGCACTAGAATATCAGCAATTACAGGTGAATGTAAAGGAAACTTTCTCTCTACACCAACTCCATTTGATATTTTACGAACTAAGATGCTTTCGCTGATTCCGCTTCCTTCTTTTGCGATCACAAGCCCTTCAAATGCTTGGATACGTGTTTTCTCACCTTCTTTAATACGAACATCCACTCTAACAGTATAACCAGGTCGTATTTCAGGTAAGTCTTTTTTTAATTGAGAAGCAGTAATCTCTCTTACTAAACCTAAATTCATCTTTTCACACTCCATTCCTTTAATTTGGTTCATAACCAGTAAACGTCAGCGGAACCAAAGGCTTTATTAATTTATCATAATTTACTATTAATTACAACACTTCTTCTGCTTGAATCTCTTCAAGCAGTTGAGTTTCTTCTTTTGTCAACTTTTTTTTAGCAAACAGGTCAGGACGAACCTTCAGTGTTTTTCTTAGTGATTCTTTCAAACGATACTTTCGAATGTTTTTATGATGTCCACTTTGAAGAACCAGTGGAACTTCTTTCCCTTCATAAATAGCAGGTGTTGTATAGTGAGGATACTCTAAGAGATTGTTCTCAAACGATTCCTCATCTAAACTTTCTTTAGTAATGACATCATCTAATAACCGAATCACACTATCACTAATGACCATCGCAGCCAGTTCACCACCGGTTAAGACATAATCACCGATACAAATTTCTTCATCAACTTCATCTAAAACACGTTCATCAATGCCTTCATAATGACCACACAATAAAATAAGGTGGCTATAGGTACTAAATTGTTGGGCTTTCGCTTGTTTATATACACTTCCAGAGGCGGACAAATAAATTGTATGTGAATCACTTGTCTTCACACTTCGTAACGCATCTAAAATAGGTTGAGCTCGCATCACAAGTCCTGCTCCACCACCATATGGCTTATCGTCTACCCGATGATGTTTATCAAGACTAAACGAACGAATATCTACCGTTTCAATGGATACAAGATTTCTTTTAATCGCTTTGTTGATAATGGATGTTTCGATAAATCCAACAAATTGTTCAGGAAATAATGTCAGAATGGTAATTTTCATCTCAATCCCTCAACCATTTCTATCACAATCTTTTTGCTTTGGATATCCACTTCTTTAACAAATGCTTTTACAAAAGGAACTAAAAAGTCACCTTGGTTATCTTGAATCCTTAAGACTGCACTAGATGGTTGTTCCAAGACTTCAATAACTTTACCTATCAACTGATGGTTTGTATCTAGGACATCACAATCTTTTAAGTCAAAATAATAGTAATCATCTATTGCTAATGATTTAACTTGATTCCTGTCGATATAAAGTAAAGCATCTCGCAGTTTTTCTGCTTCTTCACGAGTCTTTGTGATATTAAATAGCACAGTTCCTATGTTGCCTGAAAAACTGGCTGATAAAACAGTAACATCACTAAGTTGGTTGTTAAGTTCAATTTTCAAGCTAGTTCCTTTTTTAAACCGTTCTTCAACAAAATCAGAATCAGAAAAAACCCTTACTTGTCCTTTTAAACCAACAGCTTTTGTTACTTTACCAAGATATAAAAGATCCATTATTCGATTGCTTCAAATTTAATAGTAACTTTTCTATCGACATGACGAGAAGCAATTCCCATCACTTGGCGAAGAGCATTAGCCATTGACCCTTTTTTGCCAATTAAACGTCCTACATCATCGTTTTTAGCATAAATGACTAAAATGACTTCATTGTCATTTAAGCTTGACAATTCTTTAACGTTTAACGCATTTTTGTTTTCAACCATCGGTTCAACTAAATCATGTAATACTTTAGATAATTCCATGTCTACTTCGCTACTTTGCTATCCGCAAATTTTTTGATAATGCCTTCTTTGCTTAAGATGTTTCTTACTGTATCAGAAGGTTGTGCTCCATCGTTTAACCATTTCATTACTTTTTCTTCGTCTACCTTCACTTGTGCTGGTTGCTTAGTTGGATCGTAATAACCTACGATTTCAATAAAACGACCATCACGAGGAGAACGAGAATCAGCAGCAACGATTCTATAGAACGGTGCTTTCTTAGCTCCAATTCTTTTTAAACGTAATTTTACAGCCATATATATTTCCTCGACTTTCCTTAGGAAGTATACACAATAAAACAAGAGGAGTCAAGCTTTTTTACTTGACTCTATAAATATTAAATTCATATGGAGATAAACTCTTTCGATGCTGCTTCGTATTACTAAAAATCAATTGATACTCTTTAGTGTTTTGATACTTTGGAAGATACCGATCACTCAAATTCATTTCAACATACAAAGACTCATCGTTATGCTTTCTGTAATAACCAAAATAATTCTTTTTTGATTCCTTTACAAAATCAACTGTTCCATAAACAAAGGTTTTGAGCTCTTTTCGTAAAGCAATTAATTCTTTTGTAAAGTTATAAACAGAATCAATAGTAGCCATCTGTTTGGACACAATCGCCTGTGGGTTCTTTTCCAAATTCATGAACCAACCTTTCGAACCAAATCCATAATTCTCGGATTCATCCCACATCATACAGACCCGCCCATGATCACGACTGCCTGCTAAAAGCACGGACAATGGATCTTTGTGGTTGTTACAGATTAACTCATTGTATTTATTAATCGATTCAACATCCTTGTAATCATCGATCGTTTGAAACGGTTGATTCCGAGTTCCAAGTTCTTGACCTTGATATAAAAAGACACTCCCTCGTAAAGTCAGCAACATCCCGTTAAGCAACATGCATAATTTATCATAATGGATTGAATCGTGATTGATTTTGCTGGCCATCTTGGGATTGTCGTGGTTATCAACAAATAAAGTAATCCAGTCGTTATTTCTAAGACATTTATTGTAATGGATATAATATTGCTTCAAATAGTTTAAGTCATATTTGTATTCATCAAACCGAGTGTGACCAGGGGTTTCTAAATGATCAAAATTGAAAACAGCATCTAATTCTTTTCTTTGACTCTGGGTCAATAATCTTCCCATTTGAATTCCAACACCAGGGGTTTCTCCCACTGAGAAACTATCATATTTTTCGAAACTATCCATTCGTAACTCACGTAAATAATCATGAAGATGAGGGCCGTAGTAATAATGTTCAATCCCATAAAATTCCATGAGTTTCCCAATAATTTCATTTCCTTGAGGTAAACCCTCTGCTTTCGATATGTAGTTAATTACATCCATTCGAAAACCATCAACACCCATATCTAAATAGAAATTAACTATATCGCTAACTTCTTGGCGAACCACAGGATTGTTCCAGTTTAAGTCAGGTTGCTTTTTTGAAAACAAATGCAACATCCATTTATTAAGACTTGGTTCATATTTCCAAGCAGAACCACTAAAGAAAGAAACCCAGTTATTCGGAACATCTTCACTATCGACTAAGTAATAATAATCTTGGTAGGCTCGATCGCCTTGAAGTGCTTTTTGATACCACTGGTGCTCATCTGAAGTATGATTAACAACTAAATCCATAATTAATTTCATACCTCTTTGGTGGAGTTCATCAATTAAGTTCTTCAAATCTTCCATACTACCCATATCTTGTGCAATTTTTTTATAGTCCCGGATGTCATAACCATTATCGTCATTTGGTGAATCATAGATTGGAGACAACCAAAGACAATCAATCCCAAGTTCCTTTAAATAATCCAATTGACTAATAATCCCATTGATATCACCGATACCATCTCCATTACTATCTTTAAAACTCTTAGGATAGATTTGATAAAACACAGCTTCCTTAAACCATCTCTGTTCAATTGGTTCAATCGACTCCACTGGTTGATCTTTTTCGCTATTAACCAAGTTGATTAAAGCATCTATTAAATCATTTCCAATAATTTTATAGAAACTTCTTTCAAGAGTTTTTAGACTCATATTCTTAATAAAAGGCAACGATAAAACTTTTCTGTTTATATTTAGTTGAAGCAAAATTTTGTCAAAAACATCTCTTCCAACAACTGTTTCATAGATCTCTTGAATCGTACTATTTTTACTTAGCATCCTTCTTCTCCTTTAATTTTTTTAATATCTCTTGATAGGTAATTTCGTTAATCGTGTATTTTTTAGCATAAACGACATAGCCTATAAGTATTAATATCAAAGGCAAAATTAACATTGAAAACTTAAAGAGAACTAAGCCCTCCTGAGTCATATCTAAATAGGAGGTTGCCTCTTTCATTCCCGATAAAATAACAGTCGATCCAACAATTCCTGTTGCGATAGCTCCACCGATTTTATTAATCAGCGGTTGCAAAGAAAGTGTCACTGAATCATTTCGTTGACCAAGTTTTAGTTCTCCGTATTCGACAGTATCTGCAATGAACATCAACATTAATAATTGAATAAATGCTTGACCAACAAAAAGCAAGACCCCCGCAATTCCAATAATAATGATCGATGCTTCCGCAAAATAAAAAACAATATAGCCCATAATTACCAAGAGAGTGGCTAATAAATACATCTTTTTTCGTGTGAACAAGAGTGATACTTTTGGAAATATCAATAGAGCAGCTATTTGTGAAACACCTAGTACTAACGCAAAGATTGAATATTTCGATTCATCTGCAAAGACGTATTTGAAATAATACTCTCCAAAACTGGTCGTTGTTGTATAGCCAATCATAAATAATGTCATTGATACTGCAGTCCACAACAATTGATCATTTTTGAGAATTATAGAAAACATGTCTTTAAAACTTGTGTGCTCACTATTCTCATACAGTGATTTGTCTTCTTTAACACCTATTAATGTAAAGAGTTGAAACAGCCACATAATAATAACTAAAATAATTGATAGAATAAAGTATGCTTGTTTCATCGATCCGGTAATCTCGCTTAATAGTGCTGTAACAGGTTTTATTCCAACCACCAGTGTAAATAATCCAATATTCGCAAAGATCCGTGCAATCGACCCAATTTTTTCTCTTTCTTTTTGATCTTGAGACAAAGACGGCAACATACTCCAATAAGCAATATCATTCGCAGTAAAACTGATTTCCCACAAAAGATAAATAATCGCAAATGCTAATACAAAACCAACTCCATCAAGTCCAAAATCTACAAACATTAAGATCGTAAATAACCCCGAAAAGAATGCTCCTGATAATATCCAAGGTTTAAACTTACCATACTTTGATTTCGTGTTATCTACTAAAACTCCCATAAATGGATCATTAAAGGCATCAAATACTCTAAAAATCATAAACACAATAGTAACCATCCACATTGTCGATTTAGAAACCATTAGCACATCAGATAAGTAAAACATGAGAAACATTGATATTAAGGTGTAGACCATATCTCTTCCTATTGTTCCTAATCCGAAGAAATATCGGTTCTTATTAATTTGCTTATTCATTCTCTTCTCTTTCTATCACATACAATTGTGAACCAAAATCCGATAAAATTCTTAAATCTTTATTATAGCCTGAAGCCATAAACTGATTATTCAACACTATTCCACTATTTAAAGCATTACCACTAACAAAAAAAGAAACAGTACCATCTTCCATAGCTATATACTTTTCAGCTTGAGTCAAAACAAAACCACTTGGTTTTAAATGAATTGGTATAACATGATGCAGGTGTTCTTTGAAACGATCAATCATTAATCGTTGTGGTTTAGTGTAAAAATGATAAATTGTAAATTCATCTAATCCAAATGTTTTAAAAAACTCAAAGGGCTCAACCGCATTGGTTTGTTTTTGGAAATACCCTACAATACTTGTATCCTTTAATGTAACTTGCCACTGCACACAATTTTGTTTCGTTAAATCAAAACGATAGAATGTACCATATTGCAGAAGCTTTCTGTACTTCTTATAGAAATCAACCTGATCTTTCATTTCTTTCAATTCAACTCTAGTCACATTGTTTAAATCAAGCTCATAACCCAAAGCCCCAAACGCACTAACATTAAAACGTGTAGATAATGGCGTTTGCCGTAAAGTAGAAGGATGAGGGCTAATTGAGACATGATTACTTATTGATGAAAGTGGATAGAAATAACTCAATCCTTCTTGTATCTTGAGTCTTTCAATCGGATCGGTGTTGTCAGAACTCCATATCTGGGTAGCAAAACAGAGCATCCCTAAATCAAAGCGATTACCTCCAGAACTACACATTTCTAATAGAACCTGGGGTCTTGGAATAAATATTTCATTTAATACTCGATACAACCCTAGAACATATTCATGATAAAATAGTCCTTGGTGCTTTAGTGTTGACCCAAAAGCATCACTAATGTGTCGATTCATATCCCATTTAATGTAGTCAATCTGATTGTCATCTATTAGCTTTGAAACATTGTCAATAATGTAATCTTGAACTAATCGATTACTTAAATCCAACACAAGTTGATGACGACCCAAGGCGCTTTGTGTATACGGCGTCTTGATGACCCATTCAGGATGAGTACGATAAAGATTACTGTCAATGTTGACCATTTCAGGTTCTACCCAGATTCCACATTTCATATCAAGATCTTTAATTTTTCCAAAGAAAGATTGAAGCCCTTTTGGAAACTTCTTCTTATTAACATGATAGTCACCCAATCCTGATTGATCATTATTTCGATTCGAAAACCAACCATCATCTACTACAAATAATTCAACCCCAATCTCTTTTGCCTTTTTAGCTAATCTCAATAATTTCTCTTCGTTAAAATCAAACATCGTTGCTTCCCAATTGTTATAAACAATTGGTTTTAAAAGATCTGGTTGACGAACAATACACTGATTAATAAAATCATGAAAGTTCTTAGAGACACCATTGTTTCCTTGGTTACTTAAAGAGATGATTACTTCAGGAGTTTCAAAAATTTCATTTGGCGCTAACTTTAAATGAAAGTTTGATGGGTTGATTCCCATGTTTATCCGAATCACATTTGAGTAATGTTGTTGAATGCTACAGTAATGATTACCACTATAAACCATATTAAATCCAATCGATATTCCCTCATTTTCTCTATCAAGACTTGATAACATAACTCCACTGTTAAAAAAGTGAGAAGTTGCTCCAGTAGTCGATTGATTAATGAAGGTTCCACTGCTGACTTTTCGTTTTTGTCGATGAGATTCTCTTGCCCATGTTCCCGATAAGTTGTAAATGGTATAATCTCTATTTAAAAGATCCAGAGTGACACTCATCAACTTTGTAACAGTTATTTCTTTTTTGCTATCATTTTTAATACTCAATCTTCTGGTGATAATATCAAACTCCTCATAACACGTATAAAAAAGAAAAACTGTTTGATTGATCGACAGATCAACTAATTTTACAATCAATGACATCGCCTTAGGATGATCTTTTGACATCAACCCTTTTTCAATAGCAGGTTTATTATCAATCACTTCATAGGAATCAAAGACAAAGTTACTATTGAAATTTGTAATTGGATCAATGAGTTCAATTGATGGTTCACGATAGTCGCCTTTCCCTACACTTGAAAACTCGAGTAACAAAGAGTCGAGCACATAAGTAGAATCCTTATTATCGATTTGAATATTGCCTCCTAGAGCAACGTTATGTTTTAAACGAACCGCTTCAATATCATTTTCCTGTATTTTAGGACCAAAATACAATTGGTTAAGATGTCCATGGCACGTTACTTCAAACACATAACTTGTATTTTTTGTATGCAAATAGAAACGCTGATTAACTACTTTAATCATACTTATTTATGATAGTGTTGATGTTTTACGAAAGAGTCGTATGTTTCTTCACTAATACCTTTCTCTTTGATTATTTTAGAATAGAAATGACCCGACTGTTTAATCGATCGTTTTTGAGTCTTATAATCATTGTGAACAAGACCAAATCGAGCACTCTCTCCTTCAACCCATTCAAAATTATCAATGAAACACCAATGATAGTATCTTTCAATTGGAAGATTTGATTCTGTAATAACTTTTAGATGGTCATACAAATATCGGTTTCTAAAAGAATCATTGTTATCACAAGTACCATTTTCGGTAATATAGATTGGTAGATTCAAAACAGTATAAAGATCAGTTGCTACAGCAATTAATCCTTGTGGAAAGATTTCCCATCCCAAATCATTTTTGAAACAATCATCCATGAATCCTTCAGAAAAGTTTTTAACTGCTGTTCTCGTGTAATAATTGATAGCTATGAAATCAATGTATTGTCCCTGCTTCACTTTTCCATAATTGATTAAGGGAAATTCAAACTTACCAATAAACATGGCTTTTGTGAGCTTGTCTTGAAAGAGCGATTGAAATATTTTTGCGGATGCTTTATCGAGTGGACAACCCGTCTTGGCTGTAAAATCTCTGACATGATGGGCAAAACTTACGGTGGTGTTGGTGTACCCACGTTTTTTTCTAATTGTATGAATGAGTTCATACGCTTTGATATGAGCTAAAGCAAGGACACTCATGACTTGAATTGTTTCTGTTAAACTGTTTTTTGCGGGTGGCCAAACACCAAACAGATGACCATTGACTGCATAGACATTTGGTTCATTGATGGTAATGTACTCATCAACTAAGTCACCAAATACATCAAGACACTGACTTACAAACCTTAAAAAATAGATGATGTTTTCTTTTTTTGTCCATGCTCCTTTCTCTTCAAACCACATCGGATGAGAAAAATGATAGAAAGTTAGAATAGGATGAATATTCAATTCTTTCATCTCTAATATCATGTCTCTGTAATGAATTAAAGCATCTGAATCAAAATTATTTTCACAAGGTTGAATTCTTGCCCATTCAATTGAGAAACGGTAATCTTTAATTCCCATCTGCGCCATTAATCTTAGATCTTGATCATATAGTTCGTAATGATTGTTTGCTCTAGCAACATCGCTATGATCTTTTATCTTATTTTGGTCACTGAACCAGTTCCAGTTTGAGTTTACTCTTCCTCCTTCAATTTGAGTAGAAGCACTTGCTACGCCTAATCTAAAATTCTTTTTAAATTCCATATGATAATAATCTCCTTGTTATATTTATTATACATGATAAATTATTTTTTACATATAGAAAAAAATAATGTAATATCCACAAAAATAACAATTAATACAATTGCTTAGAAATAAATGAATCTATTTATGCTTGTAAAAAAAACACCTTTAATCGCTTGAATTAGAGGTGTTGAGTTTATTAAAGGTTATTTCATCATACGACTAAAGATTCGCATGGAATCCTTCATTTTGTCGTATTGATTAAGAAGTCGGTTCACGTCAGTTGTTGTCACTCCAGCTCCTTGGGCAATTCTTCGTTTTTGTGAAGCTCGAATCAAACTTGGTTTTTCTCTTTCTTTTTTAGTCATCGATTGAATCATTGCGCGAGTTTTTTTCAAACTCTCAGCTGATTTTTCATCATCGAGTCCCTCTGTCATTTTACTTCCACCAGGCAGTAATTTTAATAATCCTGATAAAGGACCCATCCGGTTCACTTGTTGCAACGATGTTAATAAATCATCCATTGTGAAGGTTCCATCCATAAAGCGTTGAGCAGCTTTTTCAGATGCCTCTTGATCCATTTTTGCTTCAGCTTGTTCAATAAGAGAGAGAATATCCCCCATCCCTAAGATTCTTGAAGCAACTCGGTCTGGATAGAAAAGTTCGATGTCTTCTAATTTTTCACCAGTACCAACAAATTTAACAGGAACATTCGTAATTTTTCTGACCGATAAAATTCCCCCGCCTCGTGAGTCTCCATCGTATTTTGTAACTACTAATCCCGTTAAGGAAACACGTTCTTTAAATTGGCGAGAGACACTGACGATATCTTGACCAACCATCGCATCGACTGTCAATAGAATTTCATCTGGTTTAACAATGGATTCAATTGCTGCTAATTCTTGCATCAAGGTTTCATCAATTGATAATCGACCCGCTGTGTCAATAATTACTGTATCAAAACCGTTTGTTTTCGCGTACTCCATCGCATTTTTTACGACTTCTGTCGGTTGGCCATGCTCCTGTGAGTAAATTTGAACATTGACCTGCTTAGCAAGAATTGTTAATTGTTCTACAGCAGCTAACCGCTGCATGTCTGCAGCTACTAATAATACATTTCTATTCTGTTTTACAGTGATGTATTTGGCAATTTTTGCGGAACTTGTAGTTTTACCAGATCCTTGCAATCCTACCATCATGACGACGGATGGATTACTTTTGAAGTTAAGATTTTCTTGGGTTTGACCAAGCAACTCAATCAATTCGTCATTGACAATTTTTACAACTTGTTCACTGGGTTTTAATGAAGTCATGACTTCTTGTCCAAGTGCTTTCTCTTGGACTTTATCGATAAAATCAGAAACAACTTCCGGGTGAACATCTGCTTCAATTAAAGCAAAACGAACTTCCTGGATCATATCTTTCATGTTTGTTTCAGTTAGTTTCCCTTGACCGACAAGGTTTTTAAAGCTTCGACTTAAACGATCGGTTAAATTTTCAAATGCCATAGATACAACTCCTTAATTGCGATTTTTCAAAGTCCATTATAACAGACTTGTGTTCTAAAAGAAAACATTGATAAACTAAAAGAACTCATCATTTTGAAAAGATATTTTGACTACTTCGATGTCACTTAATGATAAATCAATCCATTTATCAACTTCTATTTTTTCTTCAAATTTAAGAACTTTTTCTAGTTTTGGTTTAGTAACTGGATCTTTTGGATCAAAGATGGTACAGCAATCTTCAAAAGGCAAGATAGAGGTTTCATAGGTCCCAATTTCTTTACTGATCCTGATAATTTCATTTTTATCCATACCAATTAGTGGCCTAAAGATTGGCATGGATACGGCCCGATTAATCACATCGATGCTTTCCATCGTTTGAGAAGCAACTTGTCCAAGTGATTCACCACTGACAAGAACTTTACATTTTACTTGTTCTGCTCGTTTTTGTGCAATTCTTACCATATATCGACGCATCAAGGTAATGGCATAGGATTCGCTTGCTTTCTCATATATTTCGAGTTGTGTTGGCGTAAAGTTCACGATATGAAGTTTAAACTCTGGTTGGAACTTTGTTAAGATTCCTAACAACGTTTTTACTTTTTCTAGCGCATTTTGACTTGTATAGGGTTGAGCAGCAAAATGAATACAATCCAGTTGTACACCACGCTTCATCATCATATAAGCAGCGACTGGAGAATCAATTCCTCCCGAAAGAAGTAGCATTGCTTTGCCTTGAACACCTACTGGATAACCCTTAGCTCCCTGTTGTTGGTTAACCATGACATACGCTTGTTTTTCATCGATTTCAACTTTAATTCTTAGTTCTGGATGATGAACATCGACTTGGTACTCTGAATTTCTAAGTATTTCACCAGCTAATAAGCGATTAATGTAGTCACTCGAGTTTCCAAACTTTTTATTACGGCGACGGGTCTCTATTTTAAATGTTTTTTTATTCTCTTTAATCGCTAAATCTAGAGCTAACGCTTTAAGTTTGTCTTCATTAAGCTCACAGGGATATCCAATAGAGAATGTAGCGATACCAAAAACCCACTTGAGTTTCTCACTGATTAATTTTGGATCGTGATTTTTACATAAAATGTAGATGCGATTATATGTATAAGAGACTGTTGCTTCTTCAAATGGTTCTAATGCTTTTTTGATATTGAGTCTGAGCTGTCTAATAAAATCTTTTCGATTTGCGCCTTTCGTCGATAGTTCTCCATAAGTTACGACAATTGTGCTATTTTGATATGACATGTTTGTTTACCTCTTTAATTTCTGCAATAAGAATCTCTAATTCTTTTTTTGTTGTATCGTGTGACATTGATACACGAATAACTCCATTGAGCACTTCATCGTTTTTACTCATAGCACTCAATACATGAGAGACAGTATTTAATTTCGATGAGCAAGTTGATCGAGAAGAAACATATATCTCTTTTTGGCTTAAGGCATTCATGACAATTTCACTACCAAGTTTCAAATGCGAAAACGATACAATATATGGACTACCATTTTCTGGTGAATTGATTACAATATCATCAATCTTTTTTAACTCTGACCGAAGATATTGATTGAGTTTTGTTACTTTTTCTAAAGCCATTGGTTGTTGTTTTAATGCTATCATAACTGTTTTTGCTAACAGTACATTGTTGATTGAATTTGCTGTTCCTGCCCTGATTCCAAATTCTTGTTGGCCACCACTAATCAAAGGTAAGATGTTTAAATGGTGTTTGCAATAGAGTAATCCAGTCCCTTTAAACCCATTAATTTTATGAGCAGAAAAACTTGCCGCATCAATTCCTGTTAAATCTAGTGGATGCTTACCTAATAGTTGAACCATATCAACGTGAATTAGTGCCTTTGACTTCGCTTTAACCACTCTGACAATTTCTTCGATTGGAAAAATCGTTCCCACTTCATTATTGATAGCCATAAAAGATACCAGTATCGTATCTTTTCTTAGTGATTGACTTAAACTTTCTAAATCGAGCTGTCCATTGTTATCGACTTCAATAATAGTTAGCTCAAAGTTAAACATATCTCGAAGTTGTTTCATCGAACTCAAAACAGAAGGATGTTCAATGGCTGATGTTATTAAATGATTTCCATTCTTTCTATTAGCAAATGCGAGTCCTTTAATTGCTAAATTGTTTGCTTCTGAGCCACTCGAAGTAAAGATTAAGTCTTGAGGTTGTACATAAAAAAGCTCAGAAATAATCTTCCTGCTTTTTTCAATCATTAAAGACAATTGTACCCCTAATGGATACAACGAATCACTATTAACAAACCACTCATCGAGACCCTTTTTGTATAAATTGATTAACTCTTTATGTGGTTTGGTGGTTGAAGCATTATCTAAATAAATCATTAAGCGCTCTTACTATTTTGTAAAATAAGATCTTCATATTTAGCACCTGGTCTAAACTTTTCAATCGCATAAATAGCGGTTGTTAATGCATACGTATATTCACCATTTCTAAATGATATCTCTGCACGAGTCAACTCTGAATCCAACTCAGGAGAGCTGCTTCTATATTTATTTGCGTAAACAATAGCATTCTCTACCATATCGACTGTTCCTACTAAATTGTTTACATTGTTGTATAATCGATAAATGAAATCAATTGTTTCATGAACGGAAGTATTCAATAGATTAATATTCAGTGGGTTTTGGGATAATATCTTCTTAATCTGGAAAATCATTTGGTTTGCTTTTGTCACATCTCCTTCATAGGTATCAGAGATATGAGGTAAATGTCGTTCTTCTATTTTTGTTTGAATGTCATTCATTAATAAATTCAGTTTAAGTAACTGATTTTCAGCTCTGGCTTCATCTTGCGTTGCAGAATGTACCAATCGATTCGCTTCTTGGACTTCTTGTTGTAAATGGGAAACATCTTGATTAAATTCATTAAACTCAACAAGAAGTGTTGTGAAAGGAATCTGTTCATTTTCTAATTTATACAATAAACTGTTTGCTTTCTTTTTTAGACTATTATTTGTTTCTAAACACTTAGGCATTGCTTCAGACAACTGATTAAATCCGAAGCGTTCATTTAATTCTGATAAAGAATTGTTCAAAGACAACAACTCATCATTTACCATTTGTTGTTGATTAAATGATGTTGCCTTAAACCCTTCTACTAAATCAAATGCTTTCTCTTCTTTATTCATTTGTGTTTGCAACTGTTGTAGACGCTTGATGGATTCATCCAATCGAAGTGTCGATTCTTCAATATTTAGCTGTTTAATATTGTTAATGTCTTCTTTTAAATGATCAGTAATCAAATTAATATTTTTAGATACTTCCAAATGACCTAAAAAAACCCCTTTGTCACTTAATACTTGAAAATTTTTTGAGATTTCGTCAACTAAATGAGGAATAATTCCATTCGCTTTTTCAATGTGAGTAGGCAAAGTTTTTAATGCTTTGTCCAAGGCAATTGATTCTTTTTGAATGTCTAAAAATTCTTGTTGAGCATTACTATATTCGCTAGCAAACATCCACTCTTCAAAAGAATTAAACTTCAATTCAATCTCATCAATCTTTTGTTCTATTGTTGTTGAAGCGATTGCTAACGTGTTTGATTTCGATGTATAGTCTTGACGAATTCTTCTGAAATCATTTTTTAAAAAATTGATATCATCTCTTAGTCGTGTCTCATCTTGTAACATGTTTTCCAACTCACTGTTTAAACTTAAAACAGTTTGATTCGTCGTCGTATAAAGACTTTCAATCTCTTTAAGAATTGCTTTGCCTTGGCGATGTTTCCCCGTTAATATATTGTCTTCGGCATTACCGAGTAAATGGGTTAATGTCTCAAAGCTTGATGTTAACTCCGCAAACTCTTCTTGAGCTTTCTCAACATGCGCAATTACGTTTTCGTTTACTTTACTAAGGCCAACTGCTTTATTCAATTTATAAGATATCGGTGTTGATCGCATTGAATTAATATTAACTTCTAATTGGTGAAGTTTCTTAATCAACATATTGCGATTAATTCGAGAATATAATAAATACAGTATAAACAAAACAATAATGATAGCGATTGTAATGATGGTTTCCTTCTGAGAAATAAAAGTTACAAATTGTTCCATAAAAAGCACACCTCTTCGTGACACATTGTAACATAAAACACTCGTTAGCACTATAAGATAGTGTTAGAGAATCTATTAAAATAGTGTAATCCAAGTGACTTCTTTTTGACATTCATTATTAAAGGTGCTATACTTCATAAGCGATTAAAACAGCAGCTGACAAAGATAGAGGTCAGGCGTTTGTCACAATTGGAATAAAGTAGCTATGCTGCATGGTGAAATATTTTAGGCAAACACCCCTTCTGTTGATTTGTAACTCATCTGTTTTATTTGCCGATAAAACAGAAAGGAGGAAATAAAATGGCACGTTATACAGGACCAGTTTGGAAGAAATCTCGTCGTTTAAGTTTCTCTATCCTTGAAACAGGACAAGAATTAAAACGTCGTAATTATGCTCCAGGACAACACGGACAAAGTCGTCGTCCAAAGCTCTCTGACTACGGTACTCAACTTCGCGAAAAACAAAGAATCCGTTTAATGTACGGATTAAACGAACGTCAATTCTATAACACTTATTTAAAAGCTGTTAAGATGCAAGGAGTTACAGGTCACAACCTATTAAACTTACTTGAATCTAGACTAGACAACGTTGTTTATCGAATGAACTTAGGTCGTACTAGAAGAGCATCAAGACAACTTGTTAACCACGGTCACATTTTAGTAGATGGACAAAAAGTTGATATCCCATCATTTATTGTAAAACCTGGACAAGTGATTGAAGTCAAAGAAGCTTCTAAGAAAATGCCAGCGATCGCTGATGCACTTGAAGCAACTGTTTCGACACTTCCATTTGTTGAAATTAACAAAGAAACTAAAAAAGGTAAGTTCATTCGTTTACCAGAACGCTCTGAACTAAACCAAGAAATTAACGAAGCACTAGTTGTTGAGTTCTACTCAAGATAGTAACTTTGAAAACACGGATTCTGTCCGTGTTTTTTTATGTTTTGAATAAAAAAGATTCACTACAACAGGTGAATCTTTTTTCTCTTACATTCTTCTTCCATTTCTTTAGGCCAAACAGAAGCTTGCACTTCGCCAATGTGTGCTTTTTGAAGAAAAAACATACATAAACGCGACTGACCAATACCACCACCTATTGTGAGCGGTAATTGATTATCAAGTAATTGTTGATGAAACTCTAGCTGAAGATCCTTTTGTCGATTTGCGAGTCTCATCTGTTGAATTAACACCTCAGAATTAACTCGTATACCCATACTGCTTAATTCTAAAACATCATCTAAAATCGGGTTGTAAACAAGGATGTCTCCATTTAAGTTCCAATCATCATAATCAGCAGCTCGCTGATCGTGTGGTTCTCCATTTGATAATTTGTGTCCAATCCTCATCAAAAAGACGGAACCAAGTTCTTTAACAATTTCTTTTTCTCTTTGTTTACTTGTCAACTCTGGGTATTTATCTAATAATTCTTGAGTATCTACAAAATGAATCGTAGGACTTAATAAATGATGATTTAGTTTATATTTATAATTTACATAATTCTCTGTTCTTAAAAGAATCTCATAAATAATTGAAACAATCGACTGAAGGTAATTTAGTTCCAATTGATCTTCTCGGATAACCTTTTCCCAATCCCACTGATCCACATAATACGAATGAATATTGTCAACTTCTTCCATCGCCCGGATCGCATTCATGTCAGTATACAGTCCTGTTCCTGTTTCAAATTCATAATTAGCAAGTGCTTGCCGTTTCCATTTCGCAAGTGAATGAACCACTTCTATTGTTTCTTGATCATGGACAAAGAAGACCGATTGAACCTGCCCATTCAAATCATCGTTAACACCTGTGCTTCTTTTGACAAAAAGTGGAGCGCTGACCCGTCTTAAGTTCAAGCCTTGTGCTAAGTTCTTTTCAAAAAAATCTTTAATATGTTTAATCGCTGCTTGGGTATGTACTATATCTAAATCAGATTCGTAATTTTCAGGAATAATTAATGGCATCACACATCTCCTTTGTATTTAAAAAAGCTGAACAAGTCAGCTCAATTATTTGTTTTGGTTCATTGAATTCATCACTTGACGAATTTGCTTCTCACTTGGTTTACGACCCATTTGCATAAACATCGCACGAATCATTTTTTCATTTACTGGTGGATTTTCTTTTAATTGTTTATCAAAATAACGTTTTGTTAAAAAGAATCCAATTACAGCACCAATTAAAATACCTACGACTAAATATATCCATTCCATACTCTTCACCACCTTTTATCTATTGTCTATTTTACTTACTATTGTCAGATTTTTCAAGTGTAGAGTAGAAAAAGAAAAAACAACCTATAAAAGGTTGCTTATAATAACCAAAAGGGTGATATTATTCCCTGTATTTACAGGTGGGCATCTTTGCACAATCTTAGGATCCCTAATTGAATAGGTCTTCGACATGATCATGACAAATCCGATTCCCTTATATCATAGTGTTGGAAATATACGCTTCCCTTTTGGTACTTTCAGTATATCATATGTTTTTGACATTTGGTATAATGATGAAAAACAAAGGACAAAAATATGGATCAAAGAAGAAAACGGAAAATCTTTTTAACACAACTGAATCAAGAGTTTTTGGTAGAATTTAATCTTAGTTCACCACCAATGAACCTCGAACAAATTGAAGAACTTGCCCGTCTAAATCCAGTAAAAGTCTCTGATTTACAAGCAATTAAAGGGTTTGGAAATACCTTTCAAGATAAATACGGTACCTTGTTAATAACACGACTACAACATTTTAATTTACAAGAAACTACTTTGGATCAAAGCAATCAAATTCATTCAACACTCAGTGAACTTCAAAAAAGATTAATCAATGTTTCTAAGAGAAATCGACTTCTTTATGTCGCAAAAACATCCCCCAAAACAACTTTTGATTTAGCCTATTTAGGAAGTGAAGGATTAAAGACTTTACTTTTTGAATCTAAGAAAATTAAACTAGTTGATTTGTCACAAGACAATTCAAAAGATAAGTATAACTCACTCAATGATATTTATAAAAATGTAAATAGAGCCTACAAAGAAACTGGTAATTTTGATTTATATGTTGCTACCCCTTTTGTAAGCGGTGAGTTTGTAAGTGATCCCTTTACATTAAGAGCACCACTAGCTCTATTTCCTATTCAACTTGAAATTACTAATAAAGCTATTTACGTTTCAGCAGACAATGAAAAAGATGTCCTAATTAATACAAACTTAATCGTTGCTGCTCAAAACTTTTTAAAAACTACGTTACCACTTATTCCAATGAACTTAGAGGAAGTCAATCCAACTACATTCTTAGAAGATTTATTAAATACATACGAACAACAGGGATTACAAATAGCGTTTAATCAAGAAGAATTAAAACCTTTTGAATCAAAAACAATTGAGAACTTTGCATCCAACAAACCAGGTTTATTTGAAGTAGAAAATGTTGCACTTTTAGGGTATTTTCCTATCTTATCAACTTCCATTCAACGTGACTACGCAAAAATAAATCATTTATCCTCCTATCCACCGCATGTAATAACACTACTTGAAACCATTAATCACTTTGAAGAATCTACGGCTATTGAATTAGAGGATGTCGTGTTTAACGAACAACACTTAGCCTACATTAATGCACTGAATACTTCTCAAGAACAAGCACAATTACAAATCAAGAAAGGTCAGCACATTGTGATTCAAGGGCCACCTGGAACTGGAAAATCTCAAACGATTAGTAATGTAATTGCTCAATCTGTCTTTGATAAGAAAAATATTTTAATGGTCTCTGAAAAGAAAGCAGCGATTGATGTAGTCTATTCACGATTAGGAAACTTAAATCAATATGCGCTAATTTTAGACAATATCAATGATAAGTTAAATTTTTACACGCAATGCGAACGATTGTTTAATGATCAAATGACACTCAACGAGCCTTTAACAATAGATAAACAAAATCAAGAGATGAACAACTTACTCGCTGACTTACAAAGAATTCGCACGCTTTTATTAACACCTCTTGTCGAAACTTTAACTCCTATCGATTTATATAGTGAAGTAACTTTTATTGACTACTCCGATCCTAATGTTTTTAAGGATTATCAGTTCTTAAAAGAAAATGTTGACAAAAAGTTCTTAAGTCAATATGTAACACTTAAAAATATGAAGATCGATACCAGCCTATCCGACACGATTCATTATCTGAATTTAAAACAACAGTTACCAAATTTTGAACGGATTAACTTAACCTTGAGTGATTATGACATTATTGAATTACAAAGAAAATTGCCAACAACAGTAAGAGACATTCAAACCTATGAGCAATCTAGCTTTTTTCATAAGTTACTAAACAAAAACAAAGAACAAGAACTTATACAACCGTTTAATCAATTGTTAAGGGATGTCTCTATCGCAGATATAAATTCTTTACAATTGATATTAGATAATTACACTCGCATATCACAACCTTTAAAAATTGATTATGATCAAGATTTGCTTTTTTTAATCGACATGACTAAACAACATTTTAGTGAATCGTATCAAGATGCTTTGAATCGTTTAAGAAACTTTATTGGTTTTGAACTTCTTCAAGATTTTGAAAGTCAAAATCGTGACATCCATGAATTGATTAAAGATTACCCTCAAATAGTTAATAGTTTTAATGAAAGTGTTAATGAAAAATCTGACTTGCTAACTGCTATTTTAGGATTCAACTTGCACAAAAAACGCTTTGAATTAAGCAGTTCAAAAAGAGCCCTTGAAATGAAACGAATTATCGAAAGAAAACGTAAATGGTCAATTTCGAAATTCGTTGATAAATTTTATGTCGAGCTATTTGACGGAGTCAAAATTTGGTTGTGTACTCCGGATGTTGTCTCTGAAATCTTTCCACTGAAACCTGATTTGTTTGATGTTCTCATCTTTGATGAAGCATCTCAACTTTATATTGAGAAGGCAATCCCGTCGATCCTTCGATCAAAACAAGTTGTTATTGCCGGGGATTCTCAACAATTGCGCCCTTCTGCCTTTGGGGTTGGACGCTTCGGTTACGATGAAGAATTGGATGATGAGTTTATTGACAGCACAGCTGCTTTGGATGAAGAATCACTACTTGACTTAGCACGCTTTAAGTTCCCTAGCATGACACTTAATTATCACTACCGTTCACTGTTCGAAGAATTAATTGCTTACAGCAACAGTGCTTTCTATAAGAATCAGTTGGTGGTGTCTCCAAATGCTATAGCACAAAGTATTCCGCCTATTCGGCTGATTAAAGTTGATAATGGGCAATGGATAAAGCGTTCAAACCAACAAGAGTCTTGTGCTGTAGTTAAATTGATAAAAGAACTCAGTGAAACAAGACAGAACAATGAAACAATTGGTGTCATTACTTTTAACGCTACCCAGCGAGCACAAATAGATTCTGATTTAGAAAAACTAGCTGAAGCGGATAAAGCATTTGGAGATTTTTACCAACAAGAGTCCATAAGATCTAAAGACAATCAAGATCTTAGTTTATTTGTTAAGAACATTGAAAACGTTCAAGGGGATGAACGAGATATCATTATCTTCTCGATTACCTATGCTGAGGATGAAAATGGTAAAGTTCCTTCATTCTTTGGTTGGTTATCTCAGCAAGGTGGACAAAATCGTTTAAACGTAGCGATTACCCGAGCAAAACGTCAAATCTATGTTGTTACTTCGATTGAACCTCACCAACTACCTGTTGCAAATAGTAGCGCTATTGGACCGTCGCTTCTACAACAATATCTAAAATATTCAAAAGCAATTAGTGATAATGATCATGCAACGGTTCAATTGATTCTTAACAAACTCACACCGACTAACGATATTCGATTTAGTAAATCCACCATCCATCCTTTGACTCAAGTGGTGACTGATTATCTGACTAACAAAGGTTATACTATAAAACATCATTATGGTATTAGTCATTTTACAATTGAGTGTGCAGTATTTAAAGAGGGCAACCTAGTTGGTGGTTTCGAATTTGATCACAGTGTTTATAAACAGATCTCTACTAATGATCGACAAAGAGACATCCATCAACCGAACTACTTAAAAGCAAGAGGTTGGAATATTAGTCGTCTATTTTCTTATGATTATTACCACAACAAAGAAGAATTCCTCAATAAATTAGAATATTTCTTGAATTAAGAACCATGTTTTCTTCAATCACATATGACCTCTAAACAGGATACGCCATCGATACAAGGAGACAGGATGATACTAACACTACTCAAAGAAATGAATATGATTCTTTCGTTAATTAATAACACGACTGTTTTGATAACCGACAAAGAAAAACAGGTAATAGAAAACATGATCATTGATTTTCAATCAAACAACTTATTGTCTTCTTCACTTAAGACTAAGCACGCTTATGTTAATGAAAATAGTCAATTTTCTAAATTGAGGTATTTTGAAGAATCAATCAAAAAACACAATAACATCATTAGTATTGCTATAAAAGAATTGCACTCTAGCGACGTCATTCAAATAATCTTAGGACTTCAAAAAATAAATATTGAAACTATGAATGAACTTGAATCCTTAACTGTTACAACGGATGAATTACAACATTACATTCAACAAGAATACCCACCTTTAAGAGAAATCATTGATAAGTATCGTTTTGTTATGAGTACTTGTTTACTCAACTTAATTACAATTAAAAGAATTGATTCAACAAAAATCAATCGTTTAGAACTAAAAAAGCTAGTTGATTTATTCAACTAGCTCTCTTTTATTTCTAAATGAAGTTCTTTTAATTGTTTCTCATCAACTAAAGAAGGAGCCATTGTTAATGGATCTCTAGCAGCACTATTCTTAGGAAAAGCAATGACATCCCGAATTGTTTCTCCATAAGCTAGAATCATAGCGAATCGATCTAAACCAAAGGCAATCCCCCCATGTGGAGGCGTTCCATAGTTAAAGGCGTCAATGAAGAAACCAAACCGTGTTTTAATTTGTTCTGGAGTAAATCCAATAATTTCGAAGAAACGACTTTGCATTTCACCATCATAAATTCTCATTGAACCACCTGCTACTTCAAATCCATTGAGTACCAAGTCGTAAGCAATTGCTTTAATTTCTAGTAAACCTTCTGTATCTTTATAAAGCTCTGATATATCAGATATATCAGGTCGTGTAAACGGATGATGTCTAGCAACAATCTTGTTGCTTTCTTCATCAAGCTCAAACATTGGAAACTCGGTAACCCACGCAAAATTAAATAAATTCTTATCGATATCTAGAAACTTGTCTCTAAAATGAGTTCGAAGTGTTCCTAATGCATTACAGCTCTTTTCCCAGGGACCACTTACAATACAGACTAAGTCATTCTCAGTTAGGCCCAGGGTATTAATTAATTGCTCAATTTCACTCTCAGTGAAGAACTTAATCGCTGAACCACTTAATTGATTATCTTGATATTTCAGTGTAACAAGACCAGTTCCACCATTTTTCTTAATGATATCTGTGTATCCATCAATCTCTTTTCGCGTTGATGATGCACCCTCATGTAAAACAATGGCTTTAATTGTTCCGTTTTTTAATGTCAATGCCTGTTGAAAAACTTTAAAGGTAGAATCTTGAAAGACATCGACTAAATCATGAAGCTTCATCTCGAAACGGGTATCTGGTTTATCGCTTCCATAGAGATTCATCGCTTTATCAAAAGGTATTCTTTCAAACGGTATTTGAATGTCCATATCCATGACTTCCTTGAAAACATGGTGTACCATTTCTTCAATAATTGTCTGAAATTCTATCTCATCTAAAAATGAGGTTTCAATATCAACTTGGGTAAAGTCTAATTGACGATCTGCTCGTAAATCTTCATCTCTAAAACAACGTGCTATTTGATAATATCGTTCGAACCCAGAAATCATTAACATTTGTTTAAAAATTTGTGGAGATTGAGCTAACGCATAGAATTCTCCAGGATGTACTCGAGAAGGCACTAGGTACTCTCTTGATCCCTCTGGAGTTGATTTAGTCAGCATTGGAGTTTCAACTTCTATAAAGTCATGAGAGTCTAAATAGTGATGCATCGCTTTTACTATTTTAGCTCGTTTAATTAAACGTTCTTGCATAATCGGACGTCTTAAATCCAAATATCGATACTTCATTCGTGTTTCTTCTAAAGCGTCCGTATTGTCTTGTATCAACAGTGGAGTTTGCTTTGATTTATTGATTAGTTTAAATTCAGAAACTATTACTTCTATTTCACCAGTAGCCAATTTTGGATTATAATCTTTTCGTTCAACAACTTGTCCACTAATTTCAATCAAAAACTCACTACGAAGCTCGTTTGCTAAAGGAAACTTACTTTCATCAAAAACTACTTGAGTAATTCCATAACGGTCTCTTAGATCAACAAAGATAATTGATCCAAAATTTCGCTTCTTACTAACCCATCCGATTAAACTGACTTCTTGGTTAATATTTTCAATTCGTAATTGTCCATTGTTATGCGTTCTCTTCATTTCTATTCTCCTTATCTGATAATTGTGTTTTAACGTAGTCAATCAAATCGTCTTGCGATATTTCAACTTGTTGTTGTGTCATCGAATTTTTAACACGAATTGTGTTATTTCGTTGTTCATCCTCACCAAGAATTAGCAGAAATCTAGCATTAAAGCGATCCGCTGATTTAAACTGAGCTTTCATACTTCTGTTGGCGATATCAAAGTCACATGAAATATTCTCACTTCTCAAGGCTTCAATAATTCTAAGCATTTCAACTTGTGTGCTTTCACTTAAACTTAATCCATAGAGATCCAAAGGATGTACTTCAGCTTTTAAAAGTCCTTGAGCTTTCAACATCAATATAAAACGTTCTAAGCCTAAACCAAAACCAACCGAACTAATAGCAGGTCCTTCAAATTCTTCGACTAAATGGTCGTATCTTCCACCACCAAAAAGAGTATCTTGAGAACCGGTATCTTTCGTGTGGTTTTTAAGTTCAAAAACAGTATGGGTATAATAATCTAATCCTCGAACAAGTTTTGGATCAACGACATAATCAATCTTGAAGTCATCCAACAATTGTAAGACTTGATCAAAATATTCTGTACTCGCTTTATTTAAGTAATCACGCATTTTAGGCGCATTGACAACCGATGGGTGCTGGGCGTCGACTTTACAATCAAGTATTCGTAAAGGATTTTGTTCATAACGACGATGACAGTCTGTACATAATTCATGAATACTAGGCTCAAAATGTTGTTTCAATGCTTCACGATAAGCAGCACGACTATCGTCATCCCCTAACGTATTAATGTGTAAAACAACATTTTTTAGTCCAAAACTTCTTACAAAATGAATACCAACCAACATAGCTTGAACATCAACTATTGCGGATTTCTGTCCTAAAAACTCTACCCCAAACTGATGATGTATTCTCATTCTTCCTTTTTGTGGTCGTTCATAACGAAAAGCAGGAGTTATATAATAGAATTTGTGAAGGGGCTCTGGGTTTGTATACAATTTGTTTTCAACATAACTTCTAATTAGTCCAGCGGTTCCTTCTGGTTTGAGAGTTAATGAGCGGTCACTATTGTCTTTAAAAGTATACATTTCTTTATTAACAACATCACTGCTATCATTCTTTCGATTAAATACCTCGGTATGTTCAAAAACAGGGGTTCTAATCTCACCCATATTGTATAACTTAGCAAGCTCTCTAATTCTTGTTTCGACTTGTTGCCATTCATTCATTGAATCTAAAAATAGATCTTGTGTTCCTCTGGGTGCTTGAAATTTACTCATCACAATGTCCTTTCTAAAACTATAAAAAAAAGATGATCCAAGGACGTCTCTAAAACGTGGTACCACCTTTGTTTACTTCTCTATGTCGTAACGTGAACAACCCGTAAGCAGCTACTTGATTCACTACCTCATCTCCAATGTGTCTATCAATTAAGCTCAATATAAGTTTTCACCAACCACTTATTCTCTACAAATTCACTTAATTAAGGTCATTTTCATCGATTTTCATTATCTTATCATTTTACTAGAGCTTAGTCAATGAACAAAAAAATACAGATTCCGTATTTTTTAGAAAGATGGTTGTACCCCTCCTTCATAAGTTTTTTGAATATAATCTTTTACTTTCTGCGATTGAAGAGCTTCAAGTAAATCCTTGATTTTTTGAGAATCTTTATTATCACTTCGAACCGCAACGACATTTCCATATGTTTTTGAGCCAAATGATTCAATATCTTCAAAGGCAATCGCATCTTTTTCAACCGATAACTTCGCTTGCATTGCATAATTTCCATTGATGACCGCTAAATCCACATCAGCTAGTGATTTTGTAAGTTGAGCAGCCTCTAATTCAATAATATCCAAGTTTTTAGGGTTTTCAATAATATCTTGTTTGGTAGCCTTTAGTCCAATATTTTCTTTGAGTTTAATCAATCCATTCGCTTCTAGAAGAAGGAGTGCCCGTGCTTCATTGGTCGTATCGTTTGGTACAGATACTTTAGCTCCATCACTTAACTCACTCAAACTCCTTGTCTTACCAGGATAAATACCAAATGGTTCGTAGTGAATGACAGCGACCCCTTGAAGATCCCAGTTTCTTTCTTTATTAAACTCATCGAGATACGGTTGATGTTGAAAATAGTTAGCATCAAGACTCTTATCCTGTAATGCTACGTTGGGTTGTACATAATCCGTAAACTCTTTTATTTCCACAGTATACCCTTTAGCTTCTAAATCAGGTTTTATGACACTTAATATCTGTGCATGTGGTGTGATTGAAGCACCAATCACCAGTGTTTTATCGTCCGTTTTTGGTGTAGATGAACATCCTATTATAGTTAAACTGATCACTACTAAACTAATTAACTTCTTCATTTATTTTCTCCCTATTCTAATGTTTTCTATTTATTTTCACTGCTAATTTATTTCCTATACTTTGAATAATTTGAACCAAGATTACTAAGATAACGATACAAATTGTCATCACAGAACTTTGATTTCGATAATACCCATAATTAATAGCAATTGTACCTAGCCCACCTGCACCAACAAATCCTGACATTGCTCCATACCCTAAAATAGTTATCATAGAAACTGTTGCTGCTCTAACTAACGAAACACGAGCTTCCACCATCATAACGTGTTTGATGATTTGAGAATTGCTAGCACCCATGCTTTTAGTCGCTTCAACCAGACCACTATCTACTTCATTGAATGCTGATTCAGTAAGTCTTGCCACAAAAGGAATTGCTGAAATCGATAAAGCAGGAATCATTGCTTTAACACCAATTGTTGTTTGTACTAATAAACGAGACAATGGCATCACATAGAGCATCAAGATAATAAAAGGTACAGAGCGCAATATGTTGACGATCGAACCGACTATAGTGTTCACTACTTTATTTGGATTAAGGCCTTTCTCACTCGTAGTTTGTAACAGGATCCCCAGTGGTAAGCCAGCTAGAAAAGCAAGTATACTTGGTACAATGGTCATGATTAAGGTTTCAATAGTTGCACTTAGATAAAGTTCTATCGTTTGATTCATACTATATCACCCCCTTCTAACGAGTAATTAATTCTACTAATTTTTAAAACATCCGTAATCTGATTAAGAAGATCTTTATCTTTGGATATTTCAATCATCATTTGACCATAAACTTTACCATCAATCTCTTTGGTGTTTGCCCACAAAATATTTATTTCTTGTTTCGTTTTAAGCACTAGTTGCGAAATCAATGGTTTATCAGCTGTTTGACCGTCAAAAATAAGTCGTAACGCTTGCCGTGATTGTTTTAAGGAACCATGTGTCTCTTGTAAAAAGAGAAGTTTTTTAGCTGCTGAGCTTTTAGGATTAACAAAGATATCACTTATGAAGCCTTGTTCAACGACTTTCCCATCATCAAGTATCGCTACTTTGTTACAGACTTTCTCAATCACACTCATTTCATGAGTAATTAAGACAATGGTCAAATTTAGTTCATTTTGAAGTTTTTTCAACAACTCCAAAATACTTTGAGTACTAATTGGATCTAGTGCTGATGTTGCTTCATCGCACAACAGAATATCTGGATCATTAATTAAAGCTCTAGCAATAGCAACTCTTTGTTTTTGACCCCCCGACAACTCACTTGGATAACTATAGATCTTATCAGTAAGTCCAACTCGATTTAACATATCTATTGCTTTTTCTTTCGCATTCGTTTTATTGTTTTTAGCAATCTTGAGGGGTAAGATGACATTTTCTACTACACTAATCTGGTTTAACAGATTAAAATGTTGGAAAATCATACCAATAGCTTGCCGTTTTTTTAATAACTGTTTTTCACTTAAATCACCTAGATTTTCTTTGTGTATTAACACTTCCCCTGAATCAGGTTTACTTAGGTAATTCATGGTGCGTATTAATGTTTATTTACCTGCTCCTGACATACCAATGATACCGTAAAAGTCTTTTTGATTAATGACTAACGAAATGTCTTTGAGGGCTTCAACGCTGTTTTCTTTGCTTTGAAACGTTTTGTATACATTTCTTAATTCGATATGCGCTACCATAATACTCCTTTCTAAAACAAAAAAACAGGAAACGAGGTTTCCTGTTTATAGTGTTCACATGCTAAAAGTGATGACGCTATCCTACCAGAAGACCCCATTGTTTGTTAAACATACGCATCATCATCATAGTTCTGTTTAGTTTCATAATGGTCTCCTCTCTATTGGATAAATGAATTATAACACTCTTGAAAATGTTGTCAACAACTTTTGTAAACAGTTCGATACTTTTTCAACTTCTTACATTAATAAGTCATTCTTTCAACATCTATAATTGAATCTAATTTTTTAATGTTCGTCATCAATACTCTAAGATCTGAAGAATTCTTAACTAAAACTCTTAAAGTGACAGTTGTATGAATTTTATCATCTTCTAAAGCTGCTGAGACATAGGTCATCGTTGTTTTATTTTGAGAAGTAATTGTCACGATATCTGATAAAAGAAATTGTCGATCATAACACTTAATTGATAAAGTGACTTCATAGGTTCCCCCTTCAAAGTCTTCATCCCATTCTACATCAATTAATCGGTTTTTTTCGTTAACGATATTTGGGCAATCCCTTCGATGTACTTTAACACCTTTTCCTTTAGTAATATACCCAACGATTTCATCTCCTTTAACAGGAGAGCAACACTGAGCAATCGAAATCATCATCGATTCGACACCTTCTACTTTAATCCCCGATTTGCTTATTTTTCTTCGTTGAGGTTCAGGTTGTTGAAATATCTTGCCAAATTCACTGAAAAGTTTAGGTTTAACATTCAACTTTTCAAATACTTTAGCAAGGGATAACGACTTGATGGCGATTGCATACATCAAATCATCTGTATTCTTAAAATTGTACTGAGACAAAATTGGTTCAAGTTTCGCTTTTGTCATGAACTCTTTTTCATCAAGTTCACGTTTTTTAAGCTCTTCTTTAAAAATCTGTTCACCTTTGGTAATCATTGTTTGTCTAGACTCAGCTTCTTTTCTTAAAAAGAACTGTTTAATCTTATTACGTGCACGATTAGTCTTAACAAATTTCAACCAATCTTCGGATGGTCCAGGGTTATTTTTTGTTGTTTTAATTTGAACAACATCCCCTGTCTTTAGCTCAGTGTTTAAAGGAACTAAAGTTCCATTAACAATCGATCCTACTGTAGCTTCTCCTACTTCTGAATGAATACTGTATGCAAAATCGATGGGGGTTGAACCATTTGGTAAATCTATAACTCTACCATTAGGTGTCATAACGTAGACATTTGCTTCAAAAACATCGCGTTGTAAGCTTTCCATGTAGCCAGATGCATCATCATAATCATCAGACAGTAAATCTAAGTCTCTAAACCATGACAATTTTTCTTCAATTTCACGCTGATTTTCTTTGGCAGACATATTGTCGCCTTCTTTGTAGCGCCAGTG
>JAAYEW010000044.1 GCA_012728555.1 Erysipelothrix sp. | reverse complement strand
CAGGTAATTAAGGTAACTGTATGACAAGTTACAAATTAAGGTGGTACCACGGATTCTCGTCCTTATGATGGGGATCTTTTTATTTATTAAAGAGGAGGGAATAGTATGAGTTTTGGTATTGATTTTAGAAAAGATGAACGATTAAATGTATTGAATCACTCGACCGCCCATGTTATGGCTCAAGCGATTAAACGTTTGTATCCACAAGCTAAGTTTTGGGTAGGACCTGTAGTAGAGGAAGGTTTTTACTATGATGTCGATTTAGGAGATGACATTATTTCTGAAGCAGATTTTTTAAAAATTGAAAAAGAAATGAAGAAAATTTCTAAAGAAAATAAGCGAATTACACGGATTGAGCTAAGTAAAGCCGAAGCTCTAGAAATGTTTAAAGATGATTTTTATAAACTAGATCTAATTAATCGCTTGGACGAAGATGAAGTGGTAATCTCTGCATACAGACAAGGAGAATTCACTGATTTGTGTCGTGGTCCACACGTTGAGTCAACTAAAGAAGTTAAGTTTTTTAAGTTATCTAAAGTGGCTGGTGCTTATTGGAAGGCTGATGCTAACAATCATATTCTACAGAGAGTTTATGGATTTAGCTTTGATTCTCAAGATGCTCTTGATGATTATTTAAACCGCATCGAAGAAGCAAAACAACGCGATCATAGAAAATTGGGTAAAGAACTGAAACTTTTCAATGTCACACCTGATGTAGGTTCTGGTTTACCATTCTGGTTGCCACGTGGCGCTACGATTCGTCGAATTATTGAACGTTATATTGTTGATAAAGAATTAGAACTAGGCTATGAGCATGTCTATACACCGATTATGGCAAATGTTGAACTCTATAAGAAGTCCGGACACTGGGATCACTATCATGAAAATATGTTTCCACCGATGGATATGGGGGATGGCGAAATGCTTGTTTTACGTCCGATGAACTGTCCTCACCACATGGAAATATATCGTCAAGATATACATTCTTACAGAGAATTACCAATAAGAATTGCTGAGTTAGGAATGATGCACCGTTATGAAAAAAGTGGAGCATTATCTGGACTTCAACGTGTGAGAGAAATGACGTTGAATGATGCACATATTTTTGTCCGTGTTGATCAGATTAAAGAAGAATTTCTAAGAACTCTAGATCTTGTTTTAGCAGTTTATAAAGATTTCGATATGAGTGAATATGACTTTAGATTGTCTTATCGTGATCCTGAGAATAAAGAGAAGTATTATGATGATGATTTGATGTGGGAAAAAGCTGAAAAAATGATTAAAGAAGCTATGGATGAACGTGGAGTTAATTATTATGAAGCTGTGGGTGAAGCTGCATTCTACGGACCTAAATTGGATATTCAAGTGAAAACAGCCATGGGTATTGATGAAACATTATCTACGATTCAATTAGACTTTTTGTTACCAGAACGTTTTGATTTAACTTATGTCGGAAGTGATGGAAAAAATAACCATCGTCCTGTTGTTATTCACCGAGGCGTAGTTTCTACGATGGAACGATTTGTTGCTTTCTTGATTGAAAAATACAAAGGCGCGTTTCCACTTTGGTTACATTTTAACCAAATGACGATTCTTCCGATTTCAAATGACAACCATTTAAAATATGCTAAAAAGGTTGAGAGTGAATTAAAGAAAAAAGGATTTAGAGTGACTCTTGATGATCGTAATGAAAAATTAGGATACAAACTACGGGAAGCTCAGATTCAAAAAACTCCGTATCAACTCGTTATTGGTGACCAAGAAATAGCCGATGGAACAGTTACAGTTCGTAAATATGGTCAACAAGGTAGTGAAACATTAAAGTTACAGGAATTTATTGAACGTTGTTTAATCAAAATAGAAAACAAAGAGGTTACTTATTAATGTTTAAAAAAATGATGATTCTTTTATTATCTTTGATGATACTGAGTGGTTGTACAAAATCATCTGAGTTTAAAAGTATACTAAGTCCTGCTGGTGCACCAGCACTTAGTGTGATTCCCTTTGCTCTTGAAGAGAAAGAGAAGGTTTCAATTGTTAATGGTTCAGAAAACCTACTTGCTGCTTTTGTGGCTCCTGAGAGTGAGTACTCAATCATAATTGCTCCAATTAACTTAGGTATCAATCTGATTAATAACAATAAGACAAAATTTAAGTTACATTCAGTTATTACTTGGGGTAACCTGTTTATAGTTCGAGATGTAAACAATACGAAGAAGAAAATTGCTTTGTTTGGAGATAAAGCAGTTCCAGGTTTAGTGTATAACAACGTTAAAAAAACACTAGGTTATAGTGAGTATGAAGAATTATGGGTACCAAGTGTGGCAGATGCTCAAAAAGCATTATTAAGTGGAGAAGTCAGTGTGGCATTACTGGCTGAACCAGTAGTTAGTGCTTCAATGGCAAAAGCGAAAGAATTAAATAAAGAGTTAATAATTGATAATGATGTCCAAAAAGCGTATGCGGCAGTCAATGGGGTCAGTAATTATCCTCAAGCAGGTTTGTTTATTCTTGAAGGGTCTAATTATGAAGATCAGATTAAAAAGATGAGTGAGTATGTTGATAGCGCAAATTCAGATAGTACCCAACTTATTAAAGACATTGAATCCCTTTCTCCAGAATACTTAGGAGTCCCAAATGCTCAAATTATTGGTAAAGCACTACCAAATATGAATGTAAAGGTTAAAAAAGCATCCGATGTTCAAGCTGAACTTGAATCTTTCTTGAAACTTTTCAATCTTGAACTATCAGAGAATGCAATCATAAAATAACTATGTTAAAATAGACCTATGAAAAATAGGTCTTTTTTATCTAGATTGACGTCTGGAGTACTGCTTGTCTTAATTTGGCAAGTTTTAGGAATGATAATCAACAATGACGTGTTTCTTCCAACACCTGTTCAAACTGGAACAACTATGATTAATCAGCTTTTTGAAGATGAGTTTATAAAATCGTTGTTGTATACATTCAATCGGTTGGTTTTTTCGTTTATTATAGCTCTTTTAAGTACAGTATTTTTAACGTTTTTTTCAAGAAAACTACGGTATATACAGATTATGATAGAACAAGTTCTATTGGTCATTCGAATTATTCCAACCGCTGCTTTTATTCTTATTGCTCTAATTTGGTTAGGGCGAGATCGAAGTGTTTTGTTAATATCCATTATTGTGATGGTTCCTTTAATGTATGATCAACTGACACATCGTCTACATGAAATAGATGACAAGTATCGAGATACTCTGTTTCTTTACGGAGATACGTTTCTAGAGAATATAAAACGAGTGTATATTCCACTGTCATTAAATTCATTTTATACCATTTGTAAAAGCGCATCCTTGTTAGGATTGAAGGTAATTGTTACTTCAGAGGTTATTGTGTCGATACAGTATGGACTCGGAAAAGATATGAGTATTGCTTCTCGCATTGATTTAAACAATGTGCGATTATTTGCGGATACTGGTTGGATATTACTATTTTCGATTGGCATATCGTATATATTTGATTTTTTAATCCGGCAAGCTAAAAACCAAGAATTGGAAAATGGAAAATAAGGAGGAGGCTATAATGATTAAAATAAAGTACGCACCTGAGCTTCAGAGTATTATCGATGAAGCAGATAGTTCAATTGACGAGAGTGCAGCAGAAGTCATGAGTAGAAAAGAAACGTCCAGGACTGAGTATGATGAGAGAATTAGAGATATTAGTAACGATATTTCATCTAAAAAATTATCAACACTGAAAAAGAAATCACCTAATCTTGGAAACACGATTTCAGAACTTATTAAATTAATGAATGAGGGTAAAAGGTAATAAAAATCGTAGTGCTACTTAAATAGCTCTACGATTTTGTTTTCTATCTCCTGTATTGAAACTAGTTCTTTGTCACTGTTTTGGACTGAAAATTCAACTAGGTTGTCGGTAATATCTTTTCCAACAGTAATCGTTGCGAATGCACCAATTAGTTCATTGTCATTAAACTTTACGCCTGGTCTTTCTGCGCGATCATCCAAGAGAACATCAAATCCTTGATGTATTAAAGAAGTGTAAAGGTAGTTTGCTACTTCCATTTGTTTTTCATCTTTGGTATTAATGACTAAGATGGATACTTGAATTGGAGCGATTGCTTTTGGCCAAACAATTCCTTTGTCGGTATGGTTTTGTTCTACGATTGCTGCCAAACAACGACCAATTCCAATACCGTAGGATCCCATAATAACAGGTTCTAACTTATTCTCCTCGTTAGCGTAGTACAAATTGGTTGCAATAGAGTATTTTTCTCCGAGTTTGAAGGTATTACCAATTTCAATTCCTCTTTTAAACACAACTGGTCCTTGATTGTTTTCACACATATCATTTTCTACAATGTTTCTAATGTCAGCAAATTCAGAAATACTGAAATCTTCAAGATTCATATTAATATAGTGGTGATCAGCTTGGTTCGCTCCAACAATAAAGTTACTCATAACACTCAATTGTTGATCACAGATAACTCTGATGTTTAAGTCTTGTGGTCCAGCAAAACCAACTGGGGCATTGGTTGCTTCAAATACTTCTTGTGGGTTTGCCATTTCTATTGTTTGTGCTTTGAGTAGTTTCAAGACTTTTGTTTCATTAACTTCATGGTCTCCTCGAACACATAAAGCAACAAGTTCTTGGTCTACTTTGTAGATTAGTGTTTTAACAAACTTTTTAATATCTTGCTTTAAGAAATTTGTAACTTCTTCAATTGTTTTTGAATTGGGTGTGTAGACTAGTTCTTTTTGTAAATGCTTTTCTTGTGGTGTTTCTTCGATGACACAACCAGCTATCTCAAGATTTGATGCATAATGGGAGTCTGGTTGAATAACAAGAATATCTTCACCGATTTCTGATAATGCTTGGAACTCTTCGGATAGTAATCCACCCATAACACCAGTATCGGCTTTCACGATAACGTAGTCTAATCCCATCCGATCAAATGAGTTCTTATAGGCTTGAAACATCTTCGAATAAGAAAGATCTAAACCGTGAAGATCTTTATCAAAGGTATAAGCATCTTTCATGACAAATTCTCGAACGCGAATCAGTCCAAATCGAGGTCTTGGTTCATCTCTATATTTAGTTTGAAATTGATAGATACTGAATGGTAAATGCTTGTAGGACTTGATTGCCATTTTTGCTGCAGCAGCAAAGAGTTCTTCGTGGGTTGGTCCTAATACAAAATTCTTATCATTTCTGTCTTTTAAGGCAAACATTGATTTTCCAAAATTGTCTCTTCTTCCAGAATCAATATAAACATCTTCGGGGATAAGAGCAGGCATAGATACTTCTAAACTACCTATTTTGTTCATTTCGTCACGAACGATATTTTCAATTTTGTTGAATGCTTTTTTACCTAATGGTAAAAGCATATAAACTCCTGAGCTGACTTTTTTAATCATTCCAGCTCTGACTAATAAATTTCCGCTTGTTGAATCTTCATCTTTTACGTTCTCGCGTAGTGAGTAAAAGAAACTTTCACTTAATCTCATAGTATTCCTTCCTTAATCTTGCGTTATGATTATAGCATAAACATTGAGGTTGTTCGCACTAAATGGTAGGATTTGTTATAATCTTTGTGAGGTAAGATATGGTATATACACTAAAAAGGATTAAGAGTCATATGGATGGGCATGCCATTCATTATTTAGAGTTTAATCAAAATTTTCATAAAGGCACCGTCATGATTGTTCACGGGATGGAAGATGATAAATATCGATACGAAGAAGTGGCATCAATGCTCTTTTCTAGAGGTTTTAATGTGTTTGTTGTTGATATTCGTGGTCACGGTGACAGCCCGGTTGATGATATCCATGGATATTTTGGTGAGAATCATGGTTGGTTGTACCAGTTAAGAGATATGAAACAGATGGTTGATATGATTAATGAAGAAATTATTTTAGTTGGTCATTCGATGGGATCGTTATTTGTCCGTTCATTTCTGAAACGTTATCCTTATTCGGTCAAGAAAGTAGTTTTGTCTGGAACCCCTGCATACCAGATTATTTCGAGTGTTACCAAGAATGGCTTAAAGCTTCTTTCTAGAAATGAAAGGGTGAAGAAGTCTCAAAATCATTTGGTACAAAAGATAATGTTTGATTCTTTCAATAAAGGAGTTAAAAATTCCAAAACGCAGATGGATTGGCTGAGTTTTGATGAGAAAAATGTTTCCAATTACTTAGACAATCCTCTTTGTGGACAAGCATTGACTACCCAAGGTTTTATTGATTTATTTGAACTGTTGGAAGACGCTAATAATAGTAAAGCATTAGTGAATGCGAAGCGAGAGATAGATGTGTTGTTTATGAGTGGGTTACATGATCTTTGTGGATTAATTGATAAGAAGGGTTTACAGAGCGCTGTTGATGTTGTTAAAAAATGGGGATATGATGCTGAATTGTTTTTGTATGAGAGATCTCGACATGAAATATTTTTTGATGTCGAAAAAGATCAAGTATTGTTTGATTTAGTGAATTTTGTTGACAGATAACTAAATATATGATATCCTTCGAAAGGAATAGAAAGTAGAAGCACTCTTCTCACCTGATGGTCACAGACCTTGGGTCTATGCTATAAAAAACGAAAGAAATTCTTTGTTTATTTATATTGTAGGTGGAAAGTGCTCAAATGAGTACTTTTTTATTATTCTATATGTAGAGCGATGGAGGTGAATGCTATTACAAGAAAAAAGAATGACGATCTCGTAAATCAGGAGATTCGCTTTAAAGAAATGATGGTTATTGGACCGGATGGTGATCAATTAGGTGTCATGATGCGACGTGAAGCACTCGAAAAAGCTAGTGAACTAGAGCTAGACTTATATTGTGTTGCTCCGAATGCGCAACCACCTGTTTGTAAAATTCTTGATTATGGTAAGTTCAGATTTGAACAACAAAAGAAGGCTAAAGAAGCTAAGAAAAAACAACACGTAACAGAAGTAAAACCGATTCGATTATCACCAGTTATCGATATTCATGATTTTGAGACCAAGTTAAACCAATCAAAGAAATGGTTAGAACAAGGTAAAAAAGTGAAGATTGATATGCGATTTAGAGGTCGTTTGATTACAAGATTAGAAGTAGGTCGTAAGGCAATGAAAGAGTTTATTGATGGTTTATCAGATGTATCAACTGTTGAAGCTCACCCGAAGTTAGAAGGTAATACAATGTCTTCGATCTTAGCCCCACTTAAAAAGAAACTTGAGACCAAGGAGGAAAATGACAATGCCAAAAATGAAAACTAAAAGAGGCTTAGCAAAACGTGTTAAGAAAACAGGTTCTGGTAAATTAAAGAGATACCATGCATATGTTTCTCACTTTGCTGCGAATAAATCACAAAAACAAAAGAGAAAACTTAGAAAGGGAACCCTTGTTTCTAAATCAGATATGAAACGTATTAAAGGGCTACTACACAACTAGTAGAAGGAGGGTGACACAATGCCAAGAGTTAAAAGTTCAGTTGCTTCTAGAGCACGTCGTAAAAAAGTATTAAAATTAGCAAAAGGTTATTATGGTTCAAAACACGCTCTTTTTAGAACAGCGAATGAACAAGTTATGCGTTCTATGCGTTATGCATACCGTGACCGTAAACTACTTAAAAGAGAAATGAGAAAATTATGGATTACTCGTATTAATGCTGCAGCTAGAATGCATGACATGAGTTATTCGCAATTTATGCATGGTTTAAAACTTGCTAACATTTCAATTAACCGTAAAATGCTTTCGGAAATTGCAATTCATGATCCAAAAGGATTTGAATCAATTGCAGAACAAGCTAAATCAGCATTAAGTCATTAAAAATGAATCACAAGCGGAAACTAGTTAATACCATTGTCATTGATATTTTTAACGAAGTACTAGCGATTCAAGAATTTGCTCTTCAAGAAAATGGAATTAAGTTATCGATATCTGAAGTTCATACCCTTGAAGCAATTGAAAAAGCTAAAGAAGATAACAAAATGACGGATGTTGCTCAATTATTAAATATCACTGCATCAACTTTAAGTATCAATGTGAATCGGCTTGTTAAAAAAGGTTATATTGATAAAGTTCAAGATGAAAGAGATCGTCGAGTTGTCCACTTGGTATTAACCAACGCTGCAGTGAAGGTACTGGAAGTGCATCATCAATTTCATAAAGAGTTAATAGATAGTTTCTTTACAGATTTACACATTGATGAAGATGATGTTTTATTGCAATCTTTAGAGAGAGTATTAGAACATTTAAAAAACTTAAAAAACAGAAGGTAACAATCTAATGGTTGTTACTTTTTTT
>JAAYEW010000043.1 GCA_012728555.1 Erysipelothrix sp. | reverse complement strand
GCTTAATAACTTTACGAGAAACTTCGACTCTACCAGGTTCTTGTCCATCCTTATACGTTACAGTATAAGTAATCTCAACCTCACCATTTTGCCCTTTTTGTTTGATAACGGTTTTTCCTTCATCCAATGTACTATCATTTTGTCTCACAGTCTTATAAGTAACAACAGAATTCTTAGTTTCAGTTTTTGTTGTAACGACACCATCATCGGGATTAATCGCTTCCCATTTCGCAACAAGCTCTAAATCTTTATCAAGAACTTTCGAAAAATCATATGCCTCTTCAAACAAAAACCATCCAACGAAGTTATAACCTTCTTGAGTTGGATTAATCGGTTGAATAAGTTTTCCCCCATAAACAACTGTTTGATTTGGAACAAACGAACCACCATTTGAATTAAACCTCACCGCATAGGTTGTCGTCTCCCAAATAGCAACCAGTTCTACATCAAAAACAATGGGACTAGAAAAATCAAAGACTTGTCCATTAAGTTCCCAATGTTTAAATGTATACCCTTCTTTTATTGGATTGATTGGTTCTTTAAGAAGTCCTTCATGCATGATTATTTCCTGAACCACATTTCCATAATTTAATTTGACAGTTCGCTTACTAAGACTCTCATAGACTGCCTTAAGCGAAATATCACTAGTAACTTTTGAAGAAAAATCATATTTTTCGTCATTCAATTCCCAATAAAGAAATTTATATCCATTCTTTACTGGGTTTTGTGGCATAGTAGCCATTTCACCACTCTTAACGCTCTCAGTAGCAACACTGCTACCACCATCTGAATTATAGGTAACATCAAAAACTTTAGCTGAACTAGTACATTGAATTAATAGCGTAAGCGCTAACAACAGCAATGCAACTGCTCCTAAAGTTTTAAGTACCTGGTTGTTTTTTGTTTTCTGCATAATTTCTCCTTTTCCTCTTTATTTGAAATCATTAGTTACAAAAAAATATTACGATATACGACTATTATAATCTGAATGAAATAAATAATTTTTATAACGACACTGTCATTATATCAATAAGAAATGCGATATCAATACATTTTTTTGTGTAAAGCTGAGATTCTTGATAATAATTGTCATAACTAAACAATTTACTAAAATAATGATATATTTTAACGTTATAAACTATTTTATTTTTTGTATTGTTTTTCTGCATCACTATTATCCAAATATCTTTCATCATCAAACTCATAATAATTTTTAGTTCTTGAGTATTCCTCAAAAAAACAACTCAGAAATTAAAATTTATAATGTTTTTTTATTTCTTGTGATCTCTTTATTATAAATTTGAACATAACAATACACGCGGAAGATTCAATTACAAGCACAATAAAGGTTTCAAGAAATAATTTATTAATTCCTGAAACCTTTAATAATTTAATTAGCCCTGACCATTATAAGCATACACTCACTATAAGTAACGAAGTTGCATTCAACATCTTATTATTTTGTGATACTTTTATTAGCAAATCACAAAGATTTGTTTATAATAAACTTACGGAGGTAAAAACTATGAATTTTCGCGAATTTTTAACATTCTTTATACCCTTTGCGCTTGGTTTTCTAAGTTATTTTTTGGTGTCAAGACTCTTCAAACGAAAAACACTCATCAACGCAGGAGCAATCTTTTATAGTATCGTCACCATTGGATTCTTCATCGTCTCAAAAACAACCCAAGACTCAATGGGCTTTGCGGCTCTAGGATACTTTATTATGGCACTACTCGCTTTCATTGCTTTAGTCGGCTATTTACTAGCTTGGTTGATTGACTATTTAATCAAGAAAAAACGAACCGTTTAATTACTGTGGCACTTCTAGAAATTTATAGTAATTTAGTTCAATAATTCGTTTCGAATAGTAAAAAGTTGATTCCACTTTGTCCTTTAAATATTGAAGTTGTTCATCACTCAGAACTCTATCTGATAGTTGAATGACTTCTTTTGTTTTGGAGTTATACATAATATCCTTAGTAATAAACGAGCGATTCAAGAAGATTACCAAAGATTCATTGTCAGCAAAAACATCTTTGCCAACCATTAAACGCGAATCATACTCTAATCCCAACAAATTGGACAATGTCGGTAAAATATCAACACTCGCCATTGGCTTATCAACCACCATCGGTTCCATTGTGGGATTATAAAGAATCAATGAGTTTTTATAAAGTTCAAAGTTTTCTTCAACCGGATGACCCAGTAGTTCACTAATCTCCTGGTTACTCAGTCCATAAGGATAGTGATCCGCACTAATTGCAATCAAGGTCTTATCCAGTACACCTTTATCTTCCAATTCATCCAATAGATAAGTCATCGCTTTCTCAAGTTCATAATTCGCAGCTAAATAGGCTTTAACAGTTTCACTATAAGGAAGATTTTTAACAACCTCTCTATTTCGATACGCAATCATGTTGTCATTGACCGAATATTTCATATGACCACTCACAGTTAAGTAATACACATGAAACGGTTGCTGATCAATATACTTATCCGTTGTGATTTCTATTAATTGTAAATCCGATCGTGGCCAAATATTCTCCATCACCAGACCATTACCAACACCTTGATACTGATATCCCATGGTTGGATAGGATAAATGACGATTATAGTAAGTATAGGTGTGGTTATGAAAAGCTAAGGTTAAATAATCAACTTTCTTTAACTGATTCCCCAACGCAAAGGGCATCTGATTGTTAGCAATTTCAGTATACGACCACACCCCACTCTTGGGTATTAAACCGGTCGTCGCAACAAACTCACCATCGGAAGTACTCACTTCCCAAATTGGTGTATAAAAGTTAGTAAATTGAATTCCTTGAGTTGCCATTTTATACAAGGTTGGTGTTCGTTCTTTATCAATAACTTTCGTATGAAAACCTTCAGCCGTAATCAGAATTAAATTGTATCCCTTATACTTTGCAGTCATTTCATTTTTGTTAGTTGGATTCACCTGTTCAAAATACTCATGCAATTGATCCACACTTGAATTCGAAAACTCTTTAAGTTTCTCAAAATCATAGTGGATGATATTGTACTCAGTCGGAATTGGTGGCTGTGGAATAATCGGATCGATCGGTTCTGGATCAATCGGTTCTGGTTGAACAATTAGTTCATCTTCCTGCCAGTTAGTTAACAACCGATAGGCATCCAAGCGCAAAGTTGTCATTACTCCCAATTTATCAATTGAAACTTGTGGGTTATAATGTTCATAATAAAGATCGTAAATTCCTTCACTTTCTTTCGATAACATCTGAATCGACCCCACTGTGATACCATGAAAAAGAACAGCAATGAGGATTACTACACCCACATACTTGATGCCTTGATGAGAAAAATCAATCAACTTTCGATGAAATATAATAAATATAAATAGAGGAATTAAAAAAATAAGCAGATATGGCCAATAACTCATTAGTGCATCCAGGATAAAACCCGAAAACTCAATAATTTGTTTCGAATGCAACACTGAATAAACTGGAAAAAAGAGTTTAAAAATCTTATAGTACATAAATTGAGAGATATACAGGATTGTAATCAACAGAACAATCATAAAACTAACGACTGTATTTATTTTTTTAGTAAACAGCGTACTAATACTATAAAGTATTAAGCTAATAACAACTGAAAACAACCAAATAAAAACAAATTTTTGTAAGTTAATCGATTGATTGGTTAAAACAGCGAGTAAGAACTCGCAAAAAATGATTATTATTAAATAAAAGCCAAACAAGACTTCTGTTTTTTTTCTATAATTTTTAAACATATCCATCACACGTGTTTTCCAGAAACGTGCCCACTCACCATCGCTATCGTTATATTATAACCACCGAGTTCTCCATGACAATCTAATAATTCACCACAAATCGAAACATTTTCAACCAGCTTACTTTTTAATGTCATCGGATCAATTTCACTGGTCTTAATACCGCCCGCTGTCACAAAAGCTCGATCAATCGATAGGGTATCGTGAACCATAAATGTTTTCTTTAACAGTAAATTGACAAGGCTTAATCGATCTTTTTTAGGTAGCTGATTCATCAATTGTTGTTTATCCAGCGTTGTTTCTGACAACAAATAATCCGTCCACCGCTTCGGACCAAAGGGTTTAATCCATTTCGCCAAAACAACAGGTCCCATTGATTCAAGAAGCTCTTGTTCATTGAGTTGGGTACTACGAATCGAAATCAACACCTCATGATTTTTCTTCAATTCTCTTTGAACCCATTCCGACAGATACAAAATCGATGGACCACTTAGCCCAAAATGAGTAAACAAGACATCTCCATGGGTTTGTTTAATCACCTTCTTGTTACTGATGACTTCAAGCTTAACATCCTTTAAAGTCAATCCTTGTAGTTTTTTAGTCTGAATCACTTCATCATGACAAATAAGAGGAACCTCCACCCCATACAATTCAGTAACACTATGTCCAATCATTTGTAACATAGCATGCCCATCCCCACTCGAACCAGTCAGAGGATAACTCATCCCTCCTGTAGCTAAAATGACATGATCACATTCAAAGTGACCTTTATCACATAGCACAGCAACGACTTTGTCGTTTTTAATAACTAATCGTTCTACGGTTGTTTCCATCAAGAAATTAACTTTATTCTTTTCACAGGCTTTTAATAGAACATTTAGTATACTTTGTGATTGTTGACTCATCGGATACATTCGATGATCATGCTCTTCAACAAGAGGACAATGTTGCATCTCAAAAAACTCAATCAGATGGTTGACATCAAATTGAGAAAAGGCAGAATAAAGAAATTTGGATGACGGACTGCAATGTTTAAGAAAATCATTAGTTGGTCGGTTGTTTGTAACATTGCAACGACCATTCCCTGTGATAAGTAATTTTCTGCCACACATTGCGTTTTTATCAATGACCAAAACTTCATGTTTTTTTGAAGCTTCAATCGCAGCCATTAATCCAGCTGGACCCGCCCCTACAACGATTACCTTCTTCATGTAGATATTATACCAAACTTTTCTAAAAACTTGTTAAATAATTATTAAACTGTCCCGTTTACTCATAATTATTTGATTCAATTCTAGTCAATAAATGACGATTCTTAGGACAATATATATAAACACTCACTACAAATAATTCATTATCGTTTTGGTCATAGGCCATGACTTCTTTTCGTTCATACAAGTTGTTTGAATCATTTGGTCCATGATATCCCTCTAAATCATCCAATTGCGCTAACGTCCTTTGATTGACTTCATACACTTCACCATAAATACCAAAGTCACCAACATCAAGAAAAGCTGGATAGTCTACATGTTCAATCGAAAAAAGAGACCCTTTAATAAAAGCATCTGTGATCCATTTTGAATTGTTCAACAATGAGTGATTTCCAAACCCCTTCTTAAGGGTTCCATAGACAAAAACTTTAATCTTCTTTTCCTCCACTAATTTGAAAATCGTGTTGTTGATTCTCAATTATCGCAATCAAACAACAGGTTAAACCACGAACAACTTCTTGTAAACTCATAGCCTGATCGTTGGATTCAGAAACACTTGGAATATGTACAAACCCTGTTAACATCTGTGGATACTGTGTTTTCGCAAGATGAGCTACTCCATATGCCAAATGATTGCACACAAATGTTCCTGCTGTATTACTAATCGAAGCAGGGATATTATTTTCTAAACACTTTACCATCATCGCTTTAATTGGAACACTTAAGAGATAGGCATCCGGTCCATCTTCTACCACTTTCGTATCAATCGGTTGATTGTTTTGATTGTCAGCTATTCTAAAATCGTTAATGTTAATTGCTACTCTCTCGATAGTTAATCCCTGCCGTCCTTGAGCCAAACCGACACTTAAAACACAATCGGGTTGATGGTGGTGAATCGCTTGTTGAACCAGTTCAATTGATTGATTTAAAACCGTAGGAACTTCAAGGGTAATTATGTCTACATTGAGCAATTTAGTTGGTAGTAATTTGACTGCTTCAATTGATGGATTGATTAAGTAACTACCAAAAGGGTCAAAGCCAGTAATTAGTATTTTCATAGAAGAGTGCTCCAATCTTCTTTAGTATATCACGAAAAATCTTTGTGTTATAATACATCTTGTAAGGAGAATTTCAATGATAGATACAATATTATTTGACTTAGATGGAACCCTATTAAAGATGAATGAGAAGCAATTTATTCAATCTTATTTTTCAAGAATCCAAGCTCTGTTTGAAACACTTGAATTGGATGTCCCATTAGTAATGAAGGGGTTCATGCAAGGAGTTACTGCTATGATTAGTAATGATGGTCACAAAACCAATGAAGAAGTGTACTGGGATACCTTCGTAAGTGTTACTAACATTCAAAAAGAATTCCTAGAGCCCCATTTACAAACATTTTATGAAACAACCTTTAATGAAGTCATCGAAGCGACAGATACCTATGATGATTTACAAAACATGTTAGATCACTTGATTGATAAAGGCTATACCTTATTATTGACCACCAATCCAATGTTTCCAAAGATTGCGACAATGTCACGGATTCGTTGGGCAAAACTTAAGGCAGAGAGTTTTAAGGAAATTACAACATTTGAAAACTACCACTACTGTAAGCCAAATCCAAAGTACTATTTAGAGGTGTTAGAGAAAATGGGAATTCAACCTTCTCAATGTTTAATGGTTGGTAACGATGCTCAGGAAGACTTAGTGGTACAAAAGTTAGGAATGACAACTTACTTAGTAACGGATCATTTAATCGATCGCGAAAACAATAGCTATAAGACCGATTATGAATCGACAATGGTGGAATTTATTGAGTTTGCAATTAACCAACTTCCTGATCTCAAACCATAAATATTGTTAAACAAAGTTTTTTAGAATATAATAGAAACAAGGAGGACTTATTATGCCTACATTAGTACTTTTAAATACATGGCAAACTGTTTTAATAGGTGTTGTCGTTGTTATCGCCCTACTAATTCTATGGTTTGTGACTACTTACAATTCATTGATTAAACTCAGAACTGCGGTCGAAGAAGCATTCTCAACCATTGATGTCTATCTTCAAAAGCGCTTTGATATGATTCCTAACTTGGTTGAAACCGTTAAGGGATATGCAGCTCACGAGAAAGAAACCTTAGAATCTGTGATTCGAGCTCGTAATCTTGGGATGTCCGCAAACACACCGGAAGATAAAATGGCTGCTAGCAACGAGTTATCCAGTGCATTAAGTCGGTTAATGGTTGTTGTTGAACAATATCCAAATCTCAAGGCTGATTCACAATTCATGCAATTGATGAATGAACTTTCAATGATTGAAGGGGAAATTGCGAATTACAGAAAATACTATAATGCGACAGTTAAGAATTACAACGTTAAGATCCATTCAATTCCAAGCAACATTGTTGCGAGTATGACTGGATTTAAACCAGCTACCATGTTCACTCTTCCAGATGAAGCAGCTAGAACTGCACCAAAGGTTAGTTTTTAACAGTTGAGGATGGGTGACCATCCTCTTTTTTGAAAGGAGAGTCTCATGAAAAAAAGAATCTTGACATTATTAACCTTTCTTTTTGTGCTCATGCTTGTTCCGGCCAATGTCAATGCTTTGAGCCTAGACCAAGGTCGAAGTGAAAGCGACGAACAATTTAAATTTGATAGAATGTATGCCGATCGCATTGATGTCAAAATTGATATCAATGAATCTGGACTTTATACCGTAGAATACACCTACGATATGTTTTTCAACTTTACGCAACGAGGTATTTTTGTAGGGTTACCTGCCAAATACACAATGAAGTTTAATGATGAAGGCAACGAAATTACAAAGATATACTATTGGCCTCCAACAAACATTACGAATTTATCGGATCAACCTCTATCCATTGAAGACGGAGAAAATAACCACATACTCTTACGTTTTGGGGATCCCGACATCTATTTAACTGGGCCTCAGACTTATCGCTTTAGTTACCAGATGCAACAATATGATTTGGGACTAAAAGATGGTAAACAAACTTCCTATTTTAATATTTTAGGAGATGGAGTCGAGTATCCAATTAAGAAACTGACTTTTGAAGTCAACTTCCCAAAAGAAACTGATCGCGAACTGTTTATGTACTCTGGATATTTTGGGGACACACTCGCTTCCAATATTGACTACACTTTTGATGGAAAAACTCTAAAAGGTGAATCAACACAAATTATTCCCGAAGGACATGCAGTAACATACAAGATTGATTTACCAAACGATTACTTTGATTTTCCAGTACGCATCAATTTTAGTTGGGTCTTCCTAGCTCTGCTTGGAGTTGGAGCTTTCGTCTCAGCATTCTTATTTATGAAGTACGGAAAAGATGATCCTGTCATCGTTACAATTGAAGATCGGCCACCCAAAGAACTATCCAGTGCAATGGTTGGATATATTTATGATAACAAAGCAGATAACCACGATGTCCTCTCGTTGATTATTGAATGGGCATCAAAAAACTATCTAAAGATTGAAGAACTGGATGATCATGAGATTCGTCTAACAAAATTGAAGGAACTACCAGAATCAACGATTCAGTACGAAAAGAGACTTTTCAATGCTTTATTTGAGAATAGAGAAGATGACTCAGTTTTAATCAGTCAGTTAAACAACAAATTCTATATTCATATTGAAAGTGCTGTTCGTGGACTTCGCAATTATTTTAAAGCGAAAGAACGTCGGATTTACAACGAGGGTTCTGAAGGCTTACAAGCCTTTACTTTCTTTCTAGCAAGTCTATTGTTCGCGGCATTTGTCGCCAGCATGATTTATTTTACAACCTATATGTTTAACCCAACTCTGATGGTTTTCTTAACAACTTTCTTTATGTCAATTGGTTATTCCCTACTGTTAAGTTTATTATTCAAACGCTTTAATCAACGAAGTAGTTCCCTAAAGGTACTAAGCATCCTTAGTGCTTTATTGTTATCAACTATCTTCTTTGCGTTAGGATTCTTCTTACTCATTGTCCTCGATTCATTAAACTGGCAGTTACTAGTAGCCAGTTTAGCATTCTTACTCATTATCCTGTTTGCAATTAACATGAGTAAGCGTACCCCGTATGGTACTAAGCAATATGGTAAAGTACTGGGCTTGAAGAAATTTATTGAAGAAGCTGAAATCGATGAACTTGAATTATTAGTTCATGATGATCCAAAATACTTCTATGATGTCTTACCGTATGCCTATGTCTTAGGAATTTCGGATACTTGGTCGAAGAAATTTGAAAGTATTGCGATTCCAGAACCTGAATGGTACTCATCAACAATACCGTTTAACCCATATCTCTTTAATAGAAATATGACCTACTACATGAATCAAACAACCAATTCAATGATTTCTCGCCCTGCACCTACCTATTCTGGTGGAAAAGGTGGAGGAAGCTGCGGTGGTGGTTCATCCGGAGGTTGGTAATTCACACAAAAAAGGCAGCAGACTAACTATGTCTACCGCCTTTTTATTATGCCAAATTATCTTGGTAACTGTTGAATGGTATATCCCTTTGCTCGTATTCCATCAATCACATCCCCTAGAATACTAACATTGGTATCACTCACTGCATGCAATAAGAGAATACTTCCTGGATGTATATTGTCTAGTATTTTTTGTTTTGCTGCTACTGGATCTGGTTGATTCGCAGTTTCCCAATCTCTATAAGCAAAACTCCAAAAAACTGTTTTGTATCCTAAGTCTTTTAAAATCTTCAGTGATCTTTCACTGTATCCACCTTCTGGAGGTCGATGCAATTTCACGAGTCCTGGTACAAGTTTGTCTAAATTTACGACATCATCAATGTATTTCTGAGTGCTTTGATTGAGAACTGTGCTTGCTCGATAATGATTTATCGTATGATTGGCAACTTGATGACCTTCAGCCATCATCTTCTTAACTAGCTCTGGATGACTACTGTAGTATCCTCCAGTAATAAAGAAGGTTGCTTTCACCCCTTTTGTTTTCAATGTATTCAATATCGATAAGGTGTTTTGTTTGTATTCGTAACCCTCATCAAAGGTAAGATAGACTACTTTTTGGGTAGTTGGTATTTGCCAGTACACATTGTATTTCGCAATCAACGCAGCAATTTTACTATCAATGGTAGCCGTTGGTGTTCCAGGTCGGTACCACCAACTTAAATCATTGTTACTGTAATTTAAATAATTTGATGTTGTGATTTCTTTGGTTCCAACTCTGATAATTTTGTCAACTGCTTGAACTAGCACTTTTCGAAAGACTTCTTTTGAACTATCTAAAACACCCTTAAAGTAGATATCTTCATAAGTAATTTCTACTTTTTTTAGTGTTCCAGCTTGAATTACTTTCTCAACCCCTTTATCAAGGGTCGCATCGTTCTGTCTAACTACTACTAATTCTTGATCAGTAAATACAACAGTTCGTGTTTTTACTTCTTTAATTCCAATGTTTATTATTTTTGGTTCAGATTCAACAAGAACCTTTCTCGAAACTTCTTGTGTGCGATCGAAGATCCCTTTGTAGTAAATGTCTTCATAGGTGATTTCAACTTCACCCAGTTTCCCTTCTTGAACAACTTTTTCAATTCCTTTGTTTAAGGTTTTGTCTTCGACTTGTTCAACCACAATCTCTTGATCTTTAATAACCTCTTGTCGTACTCGAACATCTTTAATCCCAGTAATAATTTTCTTGGGGACAAAGTGTTGAATGATTACTTCATCAAGAATCTTCTCTTGTTTGTTACCAAAAAAATCAGTTGTGATCTCTTTCTTAATCTCTTTAATCTCTGGAATAGCCTCTTCGACTTTTTGTGTGCCTTTTGACATCTCCTTATCTTCAATTTGTATTATATCAGCATAAGTCATTTCAACTATTTCCGTTGTTATTTTTGTTGACATACAACTGGTTAGCACTAGAAGTGCTGACAGAAATAGCACCTTTTTCATAATTTTATTATACTCTAGTGACAATAAAAAAGTGATTCACACTCTGAACCACTTTAACGGATTTTGTATTCTTTTTGTAGGTCGCGCTTAATGTCACGTTCTTTCTCTGTTTGACGCTTATCATACAAGTGTTTCCCTTTCGCTAAACCAATTTCTACCTTTGCTTTTCCTTCTTTGAGGTAAAGAGAGAGAGGAACTAGGGTAAATCCTTTTATAGCGACTTCTTTTTCTAGCTTTTTGATTTCATGCTTGTGCATTAACAGTTTACGATCTCTTAATTCTTCATGATTAAAACGATTTCCTTGTTCATAGTGTCCGATGTGCATCCCAACAATAACCATTTCACCATTTTTAATTTGAATATAGGATTCTTTAATATTCACTTTTCCTTGACGAATTGCCTTAATCTCAGTTCCTACCAAAACAATCCCACATTCATACTTAGCACTTATGAAATAATCATGATATGCTTTTTTATTATTCGCAATGACTTTTACTGCCACACAAACCCCTCATTTCTGTAGGATCTATTATACATCAAAATTTGGTTTCTACCCACTTTTTCATTGATTCAACTTCATCCATTGTTAAACTATGCCCCATAGAGTGAGTATACAACGTTACATCACTCCCATTATCCTTAAATTGTTGCGCCATTTGTTTGGTTTTCATAGGAGGGATCATGCGATCATTCTCCCCCATCGTAACCAACACCTTAAGCTCTGGATGTTTCAATAATGGTTTTGGTAAGTACAGATTCCCATGAGATAAGATGACTCCATCAAACAGACTCGTATTGTTTTGTTCAATGGCAGCAATAAAGTTTGCTCCATTAGAATAGCCAATCGCAAGCTTCTTTTGATTTGTGAGGCCAAGTTCTTGGTAAGCTGCCTTTAAGAAAGCAATCGCTTTGACTGTGTTTTCTTGTAAGTTATCTAAATCAATATCGTTTAATGCTTTTCGTTTAAAGAATCGCAACAGTCCATTTTCGTTAACATTTCCTCGAAGTGACAAGATTGAATAGTTCAAATTAATTGTTTCCGCTAACGAAATAAGATCCTGCTCATCGCCCCCTGTTCCATGAAACAATACAAAGACAGGTTTCGTTTTATCTTTTTCTAAAAAGACATACTGATAATTGGTCATTGACATAGTAATTCCTCCGATATTAGTCTATCATGTCTTCTGAAATGGTTCTCTTTTATTGCTCTGTTTAGTAGTTTTATTGCCTTTATGTCTGTCAATAATAAATTTTCATTGAGATTCAACGTTAGATAATGGTATGGATAAAACTCTGTTTCAGTTTTTTATGACAAAGAAAAAACAGGATGGTCAAAGCTATGCATAATACACAAAGTCTTCGGATGGCGATTATAACCCTCTATCAGAGACCTATTAATCTTTTTTGATTGGATATTCTGATACAGCTATGAATACTGGCTTAGCCACCAGTTTGTCATTGCTTAAAACGAGGTAATCGTGTTCCACTGTATAACCAAAGATTTTTCCAATTCCCTAATCAATTTGTCTTCTTTGATTTCAAAAGTTCTTATATAGGGTTCTGTTTTATAAGAGACTTCTGGGTGCTTGTATCAATGATGTCGCACTTCATTCTCAAATCTAACAAATGGCCTGGTTATCCAAAGTACCTACATCAATCTTCCTAACTTCTTGTACAAGCTTTTTTCAACATCTGTGCTATAATTCTTCCATGGAAACAACTATCTTTCTTCTAGAAATTATTGGGACAATTGCCTTTAGTATTTCAGGAACCATTGCGGCAATAAAAGCTAAAATGGACATCTTAGGAACTTTAATAATGGCGATTGTGACTGCAGTGGGTGGGGGCTATATTCGTGACTTAACTTTAGGTTTAACTCCTCCGACTGTTTTTATTAAACCGATTTATATTTCTGTCGCTACAATTACCTGTGGTTTGATGATCATTGGATTAACCATGTATAAACACGAGACACCATTACAACAACGTCTTAGAACAAATATTCTTGAGAACATTGTTAATCTTTCAGATTCTATTGGACTGGGTATTTTTACCATGAGTGGCGTCTCTATGGCTATTGCTCACAAAGAGATAAATAATTTTGTACTCTTGTTATTTGTGGGGACTATTACTGGAGTGGGGGGAGGAATCTTAAGAGATGTCTTCACTTTGAAGATTCCTGTTGTGTTTACCAAACATATCTATGCTTTAGCAAGTATGATTGGAGCCACTTTGTTTATATTTTTACGAACGGTGATTGAACCGTCGATTGCGATGTTTGTTTGTGCTTTTGTTATTGTTGTCATTCGTTTTGTTTCAGCTAAGTATAAGTTGAGTTTGCCAAAAGTAACGCTTTAAAAAGACGCTTGTTACCTGCGTCTTTGTTTTCTTTTCTTAAATTTAGTTGATATGGGTTTTTCTTTTTCAAGAGGATGATTAACAACTGGTTTGTCTTTGTCTTTATTCTTATCATCTAACAACTCAAAGTTAACCTCATGCTCAATATCATCCACAGAAACTACTCGTATTTTTACTGTTTGACCCAGTGTAAACTTCATCCGGTTAGAACGTCCAAATAGTTCCATTTTTGATTCATCAAAGAGATAATAGTCATTCATACTGGAGATATGGACCAGTCCTTCACAGGTGTTTTCAAGTTCGACAAACAAACCAAACTTTGTGACACCGGATACTACCCCTTTGAACTTCTTGCCGATGTAGCGTTTCATGAATTCGGCTTTTTTCATCTTCTCAACATCGCGTTCAGCATCAACGGACGCTCGTTCTCTTTCTGAGGTTAGCTCTCCTAAATAACCCATTAAGTCTTCATCACGTTTTATCTCTTGAGGATCAATGGTAGCTTGAAGAATATATTTCTTAAGGTTGCGGTGAACCACTAAATCTGGATAGCGACGAATTGGAGAGGTAAAATGAAGATAATACTTGAGTCCTAAACCAAAGTGTCCTAAGTTTTCTGGGTGATATTTTGCTTTGGCCATCGATCTTAGGACAAGTTTTGAGATCATGTGAAACGTTGGTTCATTTTTAAAGTGATAAAGAACACGTTGGATATCGGCAGGGTAAACATTTTCTAGTGACCCCTTAATTCGATAGCCTAAGATTCTTAAGGTAGCAGATAACTGTTGCATCTTCTTGAGTGGTGGCTTCTCGTGTACCCGATAAAGTGTTGGTAAGTCTCTGGTATCAAAAAGGTGGGCAGCACATTGATTAGCACAGACCATAAAATCTTCAATCATCATTTCAGAGCGACCTCGCTCTTTTTCTTTAATGTCTAAAACAACTCCATTGGCATCAATAATAAATTCACTCTCACTGGTTTCAAACTCAATCGCTCCTAAAGCTTCGCGTTGCATCCTTAACAGATCAGAGGCTTCTTCCATAATTATTAGTTTGTCTTTGATTATTTCTTCTATGTAAACAACATCTTTTGGATTGTTTAAAAATCGATTGACTTCTCGGTAATCCAAGCGTTGTTTGGAGGCAATAATCGATTCAAAGAATTCATAATCCAAAATTGTTCCGTATTCATCCAAAGTGATATAGACACTCATCGCAAGTCGATTAACTTTTGGGTTAAGAGAACACAACCCATTGGATAGCTCGACTGGTAACATAGGGACGACACGATCGACTACATAAACCGAGGTTCCTCTTTCTTGAGCTTTTTGATCGATGGCAGAATTTTCACTGACATAGTGACTCACATCAGCAATATGAACTCCTAAGCGATATCCTTTTTCTAGACGATCAATGGAAATAGCATCATCAATGTCTTTAGTATCTTCTCCATCAATTGTAAAGATGATTTCACTGGTTAAGTCTCTTCGTTGTGGATAGTCTTTGACCACTATTTCGGACTCGAAGCTTCGGGCTTGTTGAGTTTCTTCACGACTAAAACCAGTCTTAATGTTGTGTTGGTAGAGAATTGTTAAGACATCCATTCCTGGATCATTATGAAGTCCAAGAACTTGGGTTAGCTCAATTTTCAGTGGTTGGTATTCCACGATATCGCCTAATACGCGTTGACCACTGGCAAGGGTTAGTCCTTTAGGATTTATATAGTCAACGACTTGATTGACACTATGATCATAGGGTTTAAAGATCAGCTTGTTTTTGTCATCGTAGAGGGTTCCAATTAGAAAAGTTTGGTTTCGATTCAGAATTTTTAGAACTTTTCCTTCTTGACGTCCTTCTTTGTTTGTTACTATTTGAATAACAACTTTGTCTTTGTCCATGGCAGTGTTAAAGTTCTCTTTATTCACATACATAGATTCATCGTTATCACCATCGACAAATCCGTACTCTTTGTTACGAATGCTCATGTCACCAACTAAATATCCTGCTTGAGCTGCTGAGATGAGTTTTCCTTTGTTTGAGATACCAATGTCATAATTGTCCAGCAGTTGTTGAACTTCATCTTTAAACACTTGTGTCTGTTTGACTTGTAATATTTCTATCCACTGGTCAATTGTATGACTTTCATTTTTGTTAATTCTTTCAAGTAATTGTTGTTTCATAATACCTCCTTGGTATTAAAAAAAGGCTCTTTCAAGCCTAAAAATGTATTGTCTTTTTTTATAGTTGGGTAAGAATTGCTAAAACAAAGAAAATAACACCAACAGCCATGGTCACTTGACTCATGACTTTTTCTGGTCCTCTTTCTTTGGTTTGATTAAAGAGGTTGGATCCACTACCACCGGTAAAGGCACTCGATAATCCTTCCGATTTTCCACTTTGTAACAGCGATAAGATAATTACTAAAGCAGACACTATCAATAATAGAGTTTCTAACATTATTGTTGTCTCCTTTCTATACCATGACATTTTAACACTGTTATAACGATTTCTCAATACCTAAGCTTATTAAAAATTTCGTAATCAGTGGTGGTAATAGATACGACAATGGAAGGGATACGATAAATCCTAAGTAAAATCCTTCCCATAAGACCGGTAAGAATTGATGACTAAATCCAACTTTCACAAATGCGATAAAGGTTGATATAAAGGCCGTCATCAAGATTGCCATAATCAATCCTTGTAAGATGATAAATTTCTTGTTCAACTGATTTCTCCTTTTGATTGTTGGACCATAATAACAATTTATGGTCCTGAAATCAAGAACTTTGTTAACAGAATCTATTATTCCATATTAGCATGTCGCCCAAACATTTTATCAGAAGTTAAATTCATGGCTTCCATTAACAAAACAACAATCGTGTCCATGACTAATCCTTCCGCTTGTTCAAAAAGTGAACCCATGGGTTGTATCGATTGAATATCTCCTTGAACACTACTTTTTGGTGATACAGCAGGTATTTCAATAACAACATCTGCTAGTTTCGCAATAGTTGATTCAGGATTTATTGTGATGAGGACAACTTTTGCTCCTACTTCTTTGGCTTTAAAACAGTGATTAACCATTGATTTGGTTTCACCAGATCCACTACAAATGACAAGAAGTCCTTTGTTTGTAATATTTGGGGTACATGTTTCCCCTACAACATAGGACTTTAATCCTAAGTGCATGAGTCTCATCGCAAATCCTTTAACTTGAAATCCGCTTCTACCCGCTCCCGTACAAAAAACCTCTTTTGACGCAATAATTGTATCGACCAACGCAGCAACTTTTCTTTCATCTACTTTGCTTAAGACACTGCTAAGCTCACTGAGGATCTGTGGATAGAGTTGATGATAATTCATCGAAAACGTTCTTTCATTTGACGAGCTGCTTCTTTTGGATCTGGGGCATTGCTGATGGTTCCCCCAACGATGATAACATCTGGGCGATAATGAGCAATGTCATCAATATTATTGAAGTTGATACCACCAGCAATCGCTGTTTTAGCCTGTTTAACAGCTGATTTGACCACCAGTAATTCTTCAAGTGGGGACGTCTGTTTTGATTGAATGTCAAAAGCAGTATGGACACAGATGTAGTGAACACCCATTTCATCGAGTTCTATTGCTCTTGTTTTAATATCTTGTACACCAATCATATCAACCATAACTTCTTTACCATAGTGTTTGGCGGCTTTCAAGACTCCTAAAATAGTTTCGTTATAAGCCACTCCAAGTACTGTGACAATATCTGCTCCATCATCAAAAGCGATGGTTGCTTCGAGTTCTCCAGCATCCATGATTTTAGTATCGGCTAACACTAGTACATCGGTAAAAATATCGGATAAGACTCTCACTGATCGCATACCATCTTGAATAATTAGTGGAGTTCCGACTTCGATAATATCAACAACTCCTTCTGTTTCTTCTACTAACTTAATGGCTTGTTCAACTGTTAGTGTATCGATTGCTACTTGTAATTTCATCACTAAACCTCCTTATTTGTGCTCTTATTACTTTAATTGGTTGATTGGTTTGGATTGTAAATTCATCAATAGATGCCGGAACAATAAAAGTTTCTCCGTAGTGAACATGTAGTTGTTTGTTCCCCACAATAATTTCACATTCTTCTCCTTCAACAAGATTCATCATTGAGAATCTACCATCATTGTTGAGTATAACATCTCTGTTTGTACTGACTCGTGTTGTTTCGATAGTTTGTTGTGAAGATAATCCTGTTTTTTCTATTAACAAACCTTCTTCTTCGTGAAGAATTGTTAGTGGGCTGTGCAGTTCTTGTTCAACCATTTTAGTATCAATGGTCGTGTCGAGTGCTTGTTTACCAAGTTCTAGATGAACTGGACGCGGAAGTCCATCGAGTCCTAGACGATCCCAGTCCCACAGTTTAAAAGTAAAAATATAGGGAGTATTTGAGATTTCTAGAACGACTGTGTTTTTCCCTGAACAATGAATTGTTCCTGGAGGAATCAAGAAGTGATCATGTTTTTTAGCTGGAAGAACGTTAACGTATTTATTTGCCTCAAAGGATATTTCTTTTTTGTTTGCTAATTCTAAATCGTGAAACATTTTATCCTTGTCGACATTTTCTTTGACTCCTAAGTAGACAACCCCATCGTCTTTACTATCCAAAAGATAATACGATTCTGATTGAGTGTAGGCGAGTCCAAACTCCCTTCTGACTAAGTCTACTGATGGATGAACTTGTAAAGATAGATTCTGCCCGTTCATAGTGTCTAAATAATCGAAACGAATAGGAAATTCTGCCCCATAGATAGAGTAGACATGTTGCCCTAATAAATTGAGTGGTTCCCGTAACACTAAATTAATGGCTGGAGTTTCGATAATTGTCGAACCAAAGCCGAGATTGATACTGTTTTCTTCAGGGACTCCATCAAAACTCCAAGCATAGTTTGATCCATTTTCTGGGAGATTGAATTTTTCACTCATCCAGTCTCCTCCCCAAACTCCTGGATCAAAATATGGAACAAGTCTGAACGGTGTTTTTGCGACTGTGTTTAATGCATCAAGATACACTTGACCAGGGATCATCTTTATTTCGTTCACTTTGGTTGCATCCACATAGTAATCCATTCGCTCAAAGAGCTGTCTCTTAATTTTGTCAGCTATTCGCCATTCAACAAAATAACCAGTTTTAAATTTCTTGAGAATATCTTCATTCGAATTATCAAGAAAATAATTTGGCATCCCTTGTCGATAACGCAGTTGAATTTCCCAACGGGTTATATCAACATAGACTAAACATCCTTGGTCTGATAGAAGAGATGCACCCACACCATAGACTAAGATTTTTTGATCATTTTTGATAAGATCTTTTGCCTTTTGTAGCTTCTTTGGATCGATAAAATCATGGATTGTCCCAAAGCACATTCTTCCTCTAACTCGGTCATCGGTTAAAAACGGTTGTAACAAAAAATTAAGTTTTTCTTGTTCATACAACAAATCTCTTGTTTCTATGATAACATCGTAGTGATTCTTCTTGATAAGATCGAACGTGTTTTCACTGACTCCAGGATAGGTTTCTACTATGAGTAATGGCTCATCTTTAAGTGAACTAAACGTAGAGATTATGAGTGTATCGTGTTCATAAATTTGAACTTTTGGTTGCAAATCGTACATTTTATATCCTCTTTGTCTTTCTTTCTTTTATTATAGCTTATCCTAACAATTTTTGTTGATTCATCCTATTCAATTTTTATTGTAAGAAAAAGATTTCTAAATTAAAGCTTTTTTAATTAATAAATGAAGTATAATAGTTGGTATGAAAAAAAGAATATTAGCTCTCGCGATTCCCGCGACGATTGAAAATGTGTTACAGGTTCTTGTTGGTTTTTTAGATACCTTTATTATCTCACGATTAGGTTTACTAATTGTTAGTGCTGTTGGATTAGCCAATACCTACATTAATTTATTTATTGCGATTTTTACAGCTATCGGTATTGGTGCTTCGAGCATGATTTCGAGAATGTTTGGTGCCAAACGATTAGAAGATGCCCAGAAAGAGGCCAATCAGTCAGTCAGTATTGCTCTAATTGTTGGTCTAATCTTTAGTGTTATTACAGGTGTCTTTTCGACTCAGTTAATGAATTTGTTGACTAGTGATACTGAAACTGTTAATCAAGCCTCTTTATTCTTGAGAATTGTTGGTGGAGGGTCTGTCTTTATCTCTTTGAGTATTGTTTTTGGTTCGATTTTGCGATCTACTGGAGATACAAAAACACCGATGAAGATCGGTGTGATAACTAATATCTTGAATGTAGTTTTGGATATACTTTTGGTGTTTGGATTGAAATGGGGTGTTGTTGGAACTGCGATTG
>JAAYEW010000042.1 GCA_012728555.1 Erysipelothrix sp. | reverse complement strand
TCTAATCACTTACCATTAGTATTACATGGCGGAACAGGTATTCCTGCAGACCAAATTACCAAAGCAATTGATCTTGGTGTTTCTAAGATTAACGTTAACACTGAATTGCAGCTAGAATTTGCGGCTGGGATTCGCAGTTATATTGAAGCTGGAAAAGATTTAGAAGGCAAAGGATTCGATCCTCGTAAACTTCTTAAACCAGGGGTTGATGCTGCTAAAAAAGTAGTTGTTGACAAAATCGCAATGTTTGGTTCAGCAAACAAAGCTTAATCCAAAAAAACATGAGGAGCTAACAAAGTTTAGTTCCTTTTTTTGTCAGAACGCTTTCCTTGACTTGAATAGATCAGAAGTTTAAACTGTAATCGAAAAGATTAGTTATAACTAACATTTGAAAGATGGTGAAGAAAACGTGTCACAAAAGTTTTATTTAGATCGAGCAAAAATAAATGAACGAGTGAAAGTCGTGAAAATTGAAGGAGATAAACCTATCAAACGACGTATCATGGACATGGGAATTACCAAAAATCAAATAATTTACATAAAGAAAATTGCACCATTAGGTGATCCCCTTGAAATTAAAGTTCGCGGATACGAACTTAGCATCCGCAAAGCAGATGCTCATTTTATTGAAGTAGAAAGAGTCAACACCAATGATTAGAATCGCTATAGCAGGAAATCCAAACAGTGGCAAAACAACACTTTTTAATGAATTAACTGGAACCTATCAACACGTAGGAAATTGGCCAGGGGTAACAGTTGAGAAGAAAGAAGGGACTCTTAAAAAACACAAAGATTTTCTAATTATTGACTTGCCAGGTATCTATTCCTTATCACCCTATACCCTAGAAGAAGTAGTCGCTAGGAATTTTTTAGTTGATGAAAGACCAGATGTTATCATCAATGTTGTTGATGCTTCAAATTTAGAACGAAACCTATTTTTAACAACACAATTACTTGAGTTAAATATCCCTGTTATAGTTGCGTTGAACATGATGGATATCGTTAGAAAAAGAAATGATGAAATCAACATTCGTAAATTATCCAAGCAGTTAGATTGTGTTGTAGTTGAAACAATCGCAAAGAGCGGACAAGGAATGAGGACTCTAGTCTCAGCACTGGTTAACCATGATGCTCACATCTCAAAATTGAATGTTTATGAAAGTCGCATTAACAAAGTTACCTTTCAGATTGAAACGATGATTAATCGTTTTCAACCGACCTTAAAATTTGATGCTATCAAGATATTTGAACGTGATGAATTAGCGATTGAGAGACTAAAATTATCAGAGGAACGCAAACAATCAATTGACAAACTGATTAGTGAAGTTGAAAAAGAATATGAAGATGATAGTGTCAGTATTTCCATATCCAAACGTTATGACAAAATTGAAGCAATCATTAAAGAAAGTAGTCGAAAGAACACAGTCACTGAAACGATTAGCGATAAAATTGATTCAGTATTAACGAGTCGATGGTTAGGATTACCAATCTTCTTTCTGATTATGGGCCTCATCTACTATTTAGCAATCACTACTCTTGGTGATTATGGGATTCAAACCATTGAATCTTTAACACTATTTATCCAAGATCATGTTACTAACTTCTTAATTTACATCAATACATCTGAATGGGTTCGAGCATTAGTTGTCGATGGAATCATAGGAAGTATCGGAGCAATCTTTGTGTT
>JAAYEW010000041.1 GCA_012728555.1 Erysipelothrix sp. | reverse complement strand
CATTAATGTAATTGGTATATAAAATATTAATCGATGTAATCTCTTGACGTTTAAACTTTTCAATCGCTTTAACACCTAGCTTACGGATGTCTTCAAAATTGATTTTATCCCCTAAAATAATGGTATCATTGGTAATCTTGAACCCTTCATTTTTGAAACGGATATATCCTTTTTTTCCAATCCAGTGAAAAGAAGCATGTTTTATGTTATTTTCATGAATGTACTTAAACAGATTGGTTGTGTATCCACCCGCTAGCCCTAAATCAGAAGAGAAAACAATGTAATACGGTTTGTCATCAACTTTAGGTTGTTTTAACATTGAATGTTCAATCGATGTATTATGACTCAATACTTCAACCATAATGTCTCTTAATCCTTGTGAATAGTTACGATTTTTTAAATATGCTGCTTTAATTTTTTGTAACTTACTCACCGCTACCAGCTGCATCGCTTTAGTAATCTTTTGGGTTGATTGAATCGATTTCAGTCTACTTTTTAGTTCGTGAGTATTATTCGCCATCGTCTTCTATTCCATGTTGTTTTTGATAACGATTCATTAACTCACCCAAAATCTCTTTGATTTGTTTAATTAATGAATCACTCAAATCACTCGTCGAGTTAATTTCATCAATAATCTCTGGATGCTTCACACTAAACTCACGATGCATTTGTTGCTCAAACGATTGGATGTGATTCACTGGTAACATATCTAGATAGTTGTAACGATTCAAGAATAGACTCAAGACAACCAACCCTTGAGACAACGGGGTGTATTGATTTTGTTTTAGTAACTCTGTCAAACGCTCTCCACGAGAAAGGACACGTCGTGTTGCCTGATCGACATCACTACCAAATTGAGCAAAACTCAACATTTCGCTGTACTGAGCCAACTCTAATTTAAGAGACTTCGACACATGTTTCATGGCCTTGGTTTGAGCAGCCGATCCAACCCGAGACACCGACATTCCACTATCCACTGCCGGACGAATACCCGCATTAAAATAATCGCTCAATAAATATAATTGACCATCGGTAATCGAAATAACATTCGTAGGAATATACGCCGAAATATCACCCGCTTGTGTTTCAATAATCGGTAATGCCGTCATTGATCCACCGCCATAGTTTTCATTCAACTTTGCGGATCGCTCTAAAAGTCTCGAATGCAAATAGAAAACATCTCCTGGATACGCTTCACGACCTGCAGGTCGTTTCAACAGTAATGAAATGGTCCGATAAGAAACAGCATGCTTACTTAAATCATCATAGATAATTAACACATGCTTTCCTTGTTCCATCCATTCTTCTCCCATCGCACACCCTGCATACGGTGCAATGTATTGAAGTGGAGCAAGTTCAGAAGCAGTCGAACTGACAATCACTGTATACTTCATGGCATCGTGTTGAATTAATTTTTGTTGGATTGCAGCAACAGTCGATGCTTTTTGACCAATCGCCACATAAATACAAAGGACATCTTGATCTTTTTGATTAATAATCGTATCAATCGCAATCGCCGTTTTTCCTGTTTGACGATCACCAATAATTAATTCCCGTTGACCTCTACCAATAGGAATCATCGAATCAATAATCTTAATTCCAGTATGTAACGGTTCATTGACACTTTTTCGTGTCATAACCCCAGGAGCAACCCGTTCAATCGGACGGGTTCTTGTAGTATTAAGTGGACCATTGCCATCAATGGGTTGACCTAAAGCATTGACAACTCTACCTAGCAACTCATCCCCTACAGGAACCGTGACAATATGTTTGGTACGAAAGACTTCGTCCCCTTCTTTAATCAGGGTGTCATCTCCCATTAAAACCGCTCCGACATGCTCCGTTTCAAGGTTTAAAACCATGCCAAAGACATCGTTTTTAAATTTCAACAATTCCCCTGCCATCGCATTTTCCAAACCATAAATTAAAGCAATTCCATCTCCTACTTGAATAACCCGCCCAACATCTTCGGAACGAGTATCAAACTCAAAATCTTTAATTTGTTGTTTGATCAGTGCAGTTATTTCTTCAGGTCTAAGTTGCATGTTGTCCTACTCCTTTTTTTAGTTTACGAGATAATTGATCCAACCGATTCTTTAAACTCGAATCAAGAATATCGTCTTCAATCTTAACAATCAAACCACTGATTAAACTACTATCAACAGTTACCCGTGCATCGATTGTTGATTGGTATTTCGTTTCTAATGCTAAAGTTAACTCTGTGAGTTGATGCTCACTCAGTTCTGTAGCACTTTTGATAACGGCGACTTTTATATTTTCATCGTGATAGAGCGCTTGTTCATAAACCTCTCTAATTTCGTGAAAAAAACTCAACCGATAGCGATCGATTAATAAATCTAAAAACTTCTTTAACGATTGATCTTTGAGTGAAATAATCGAATGAAAGACTTCTTTCTTGTAACTTTTCTCAACGTCTCTTGATTTAAAAAACTTCTGAATCGTCTCATCCTTAAAAACTTCATCCAATAGATTTAATTTTTCAAAATAATCTCTTTGTTTATTCGCTTCTTTAGCCACTTCATACAGAGCTAATCCATAGCGATAGCTAACATCCGTCATTAGCTTCTAAGCTCCGCAATAAACCGTTCAACCGCCTCTTTTTGATGAGACTGGTTAACTTCTTGTTGCAGTAATCTTTCAGAAGCCGCTAAGGCTACATCCACAATTTCCTCTTGAACGTCCCTCAACATTTGTTGACGTTGGTTCTCAATGTCTTGTTTCGCTTTCACCATCATGTTCTCTGCTTCGACTCGTGCTTGTTTTAAGATTAGCTCCTTTTCACTCAGTGCTTGCGATTGACTAGTATTGATTAAGTCAGCCGATTCATCAACAGCACTTTTATACACTTGTTGAGCTTTTTGATGCTCTAAAACAGCTAATTCTTCTTTTTGTTTCGCATGATCAAGTTCTTCTTGAATTTTGGCAGCTCGCTTTTCTAACCAATTAACAACTGGTTGATAAAGATGTTTCTTAAAAACCAGATAAAGGATAAACGTAGCTCCCCATTGTACAAGTAAGGTGATGATATTGGGAAACAATTTTTCATAGATATCGACCAAAACAATCTCCTTCTTTCTTTGTTATTTTAGAACGCAAACATTAATAAGAACGCAATCAGCATCCCATAAATCGCACAGGTTTCCGCAATCCCTGCTCCTAAAATTAACATTGAACGAATTTTGCTTTCTGCTTCTGGGTTTTTACCAACAGCCTCAACTGCTTTAGAAGCAGCTAGTCCTTGACCTAAACCTGTCATCATACCGGTTAATACGGCAATACCAGCACCAATTGCTATTAAACCTCTTCCTACACTAACATCCATTTTCAAAATCCTCTTTCTTTCTAATTTTCTGTTGGAAATTCCACACTCGTTAAGATTGTGGTTAATGATATAAAGATAAATGCCTGCAAAAACGCGGAGAATATATCAAAATAAACATGGAATACCGGTGCAACCACCAGTCCTAAGATATTAAATTCTCCAGGTAACACAAAGGAAGTTAACCATCCTGTAAATTGATAGAGCAATGTCATAATGACCCCTCCAGCAACCACGTTACCAAACATACGCAAACTCAATGAGATTAATGGGGCAATTTTCCCAAAAAAGTTTGGTATCACAACAAGAAGATGGGTTCGAAAAACCCTTTAATATAACTTTTCAAACCACTCGCTTGAATACTGGCTTTCTGAATAAAAAACCAAGAAACTAACGCAAAACTCAATGTCACCGAATAGTTTCCAGTCGGTGGATTTAAACCAAATAGTCCCGACATATTACTAATTAAAATGTACAAAAAGATGGTTGATATATACGCTGCATAGTTTTCTCCGCGCCATCCCATGTTTTGTAACACGACATTTCGTAACATTGAGACATACGTAATTACCAGATTCGTAATTCCTTTTGGTTTTTCCTCAATCTTCAGTTGATTAATATGTTTTCCAAACCAAACAAAGATGAGTGACAAAAGTCCAGTTAACAAAATAATTGAATAGACTTCAACTTGAATGTTTATTGCTATTCCCCCTCTCCATAAAGATACCATTAAAGAAGACAAAAAACTTAAAACCAATTGTTCCAAAAAATGCCATCCAAACAGCATTTAAACCCCATAGAAAATACCCTAGAACACTTGGCAAGATCAGTAACCCTAATGATAAGACATAATAAATAAAATAAAGAAACTTATTAAACGACTTCATGGTTAAAATATAATCAAAATACCAGTGTTTCATCACTATATTTAAATAAAATAAACCATTCCCAATTAACCACGCAAGCGCAGCACCCACATGAAACCCAAGACAAACAACAGCAATTAGTACCACTAGCTTGCTATATCTTTGATAACATGTCGTTAAATAGGTATCAAATTGATTAGTCAATAATGTTCTCCTTTTATTCAACGCTATTATTCTAACATATCACTTATGATTAAGACACATCTAAAAGGATAAAATTAACTACAATTATCTTTCATTTATGGACAAAAAAGAGCAGTCCTTCTTCGAACTGCTCAATCGTTCCCTGATTGTTGTTAAATAAATAGATTCATGTTGGAATTGTCATTATCCTCAAGCATCGCTGCGACACCACCAATTTCAACTCCATCCATTAATTCATCCGAGGTAATACCCATGACATCCATGGACATCTGGCAAGCCGTCATCTTGACTCCTGCTTTTTGAGCTTGAGCAATCAATTCTTCCAAAGAACTAATGTTTTTGGTACGCATCACTTGACGCATCATCTTGGAGCCCATACCACCAAAGTTGAATTTAGACAACTTCAATTGTTTCGATGTTTTAGGTAACATCATTGAGAACATCTTAGACATCGTATCTTTTGGTTGTTTCTTAGCTTCTTTTTTCTTCAAGATACTCAATCCCCAGAAAGTAAAGAACATATTGACTTTATTGCCCATGGCTGCTGCCCCTGTTGCTATAACAAAGCTAGCAATAGCACGATCCAAGTCATTAGAGAAAATAATCATCGTTTTCTCTTTGTGAGGACGCTTAGTCTCAACAACTTCTTCACTTTGATTTTTCTTTTGAATCATGGCATGAATTTGTTTGTTTTTCATTTCAACACTTTTTAACTCATGTCCAGTATTTCGCGCCCAGCTTTCGACATCTTTCATAAACCCGGGATCCGAGGCAGTGACATGAACCACTTGTTCATTTTTCATAGAATCAATCGCATTACTTAAAGCAATAATCGGTCCCGGACAACTCAGTCCACAAGCATCCAGTTCGATGACATCGCCAGATATTTCTTCAACCTCTAGATGTCCACTATCTCCAATAATATACGTACTCTTTTCTAATGGATGTTTATGTAAGGAATAGGTTTTATGTCCACCCATTAAGTTCACTGCTTGATACCCTTCTTGTTTCAGAATTCTTTCAGCAATGTACCCTCTTAAACCAACCGCACAGGTCGTGACATACACTTGGTTTTTATCAAGTTCTCCTAAGCGTTCTCTTAATTCACTGAGCGGAATATGGACACTATTATCAAAGGTTCCCACCAGCAATTCAGCATTTTCACGAATATCCAAAACAACATGCTGATCACTTAACTCATCATAGAACAAAGGATCAGTTAATTTTGCTAAGACGTTTGAAGCGACATAACCAACCATATTAACTGGATCTTTAGCAGAGGAATACGGAGGTGCATACGCACACTCTAATTCAGCTAAATCATCAATGGTTCCTTTAAAGTGTATGACACTGGAGATCGTATCGATTCGTTTATCGACCCCATCATAACCAACAATTTGGGCTCCTAATACTTTTCCTTGTTTATCAAAAATCAATTTAATACTCATTGGTAAAGCACCAGGATAGTAGCCCGCATGACTGTTTGGATGAATTAATACTTTTAGATAATCGTCTTTGTAGTTTAGACCCAATCGATTTAAACTTTTTTCATTGTAGCCGGTTGTTGCGACAGTCTGATCAAAGATTTTAGCAATCGATGTACCAATGGTTCCAGGGTAATGAACATGATTACCATGGATGATATTATCTGCCGCAATTCGTCCTTGTTTATTTGCGGGTCCAGCTAAAGGAATCATGGTTCGCTTTTCTAAGACATAGTCTTTAATTTCAACAGCATCTCCAATCGCATAAATATGTGGATCACTGGTCACTAAAAACTCATTGACCACAATTCCGCCTCTTGGATTCACTTCTAAATTAGCATCTTTCGCAAGTTGACTATTCGGTTTTACACCAATCGCTAAGACGATCATTTGAGTTTCAATCTCGGTATCACTGTCTAATACGGCGACACTGTGATGATCTTCATGTCTTAACTCTTTTAGCCCATCGTTTAAGATGACATTGACTCCATTAAAGACGAGTTCTTGTTTGACAATCTCAGACATTTCCAAATCAAGAGGTGCCATGACTTGGTTCATCTTTTCGACCAAGCTCACTTCAATTTTGCGGTGAACTAGATTTTCGACCAGTTCTAAACCAATAAAGCCTCCTCCGACAACCAGGGCTTTTTTGACATTGTTGTCTTTGATGAAATTGTAGATCTTGTCTGCATCATTTAACGTTGTCAGTGTAAAGACATTTTTTCCATCCACTCCTGGAAACGGAAAAACCAGTGGAGAGGACCCCAAAGACAATAACAAGGTATCGTACGATTCTTGATACGTTTCATTGGTGACTAGGTTTTTGACATCCACTGTTTTAGTGTCCCGATTTATTTTTATGACTTCACTTTGGATTCTAACATCGACTCCATATTGCGTTTCAAGTTTCTCTACCGATGAAACAAGCAGTTTCTCTCTGGGAGTAATGGTTTCTCCGATATAATACGGTAATCCACAGTTGGCAAAAGAGACATATTGACCTCTTTCAAATAAGATAATGGTTGCGTGTTGGTCTAAGCGGCGCAGTCTAGCTAGAGCGGTTGCTCCACCAGCTACACCACCGACAATTAAGATTTTTTTATTCATCGTTTATTTTTCATAATAAAGAAGTTCAACAATCCCACGAATACTGGAGTCTTTGATTGAATAGAATACTTCATTTTTCTCTTTGCGGGTACTGACCACATCCGCTGCTCTTAAGATTGCTAAATGCTGGGAGATATTGGCTTGAGACGCATCCAGACAATTTACAAAATAAGTGACATTCTTTTCTCCATCTAACATATTTTTAACAAGACACAGTCTTACCGGATGGGCGACCGCCTTCAATAAGTTGGCATAATCATACGTTTGTTGATTTTCTAAATTCATGTTTCCTCCTGTATATTAGTATATTCTAATCTTCGAATTTATCAAGTATCT
>JAAYEW010000040.1 GCA_012728555.1 Erysipelothrix sp. | reverse complement strand
GTATTTTTACAATACTCATGAATGAATTGTAGCCAGTTCCGAAGTCATCAATGGAAATTTTATAGCCTAAATCCTTTAAGAATGATGTTCTTTGGATAAGAACTTGGTTGTCATAATCGATCGAACGTTCAGTGATCTCAATTTCGTAGTGTGAACGGTTGATCCCTTTGGTCGTCACGATTTCTTCGCTCCAGTTCCTAAAACTTTTGTCTAACAATTCCTTGGCGGATAGATTGAAGGCACATTGGGTGTCAATCCCTTTTTTTCGCCACGATTCAACTTGAGTGGTCGCATTCTCAAAAACAAACTTGGTCACATCGGTCATCATGCCTATTTCTTCAGCAATCGGAATAAAAATGTCCGGTGCGATTAGATTCTTTTTGTCTCTATGCCAACGCACTAATACCTCAACCCCTGTTATTTTATTTAATTTGAGATCAATTTTGGGTTGGTACATTAAAAACAACTCCTCTTTTCGAATCGATTCAAGCAGTGCCCCTGCAATATCGTATTGCTCTTTACGCTTGATTTCTAATTGGAGGTCGTATTTATAGGTGCCTGATTCTCTTTGTTTCCCTTGTTCAAGTGCAATCCGTGCTTTGTTATAAATAGCTGTGGCTGAAAGAGCTTCACCACTGTATTCATAGATTCCAACTTTGAGTGCTATTCCAATTTTATGTCCTTTTATTAATAGTGGGAACATAGAATAATACTCAACAATCTGATTGATTTGTTCTTCACATTTTGTCATTGACTGCTCATTGGTTAAGATGGCCAACTGATCTTTACCTATCGAATACGTTTTATCGGTTCCAAAATGCTGCTCAATCTGTTTGGCTAGATTTTCAACAATCCCAAAGACTAATTCACTATCGACGTAGATTTCGATACCATCTAGATTGGTTAGCTTGATGGATACAATTTTAAAATGGTTACTTGACGAGATTTGTTCTTCGATATCAAGGATCATTTTTCTCTCATTAGGAAGGTTGTAGAAAAGGCTGGTTATGCTGCGTTGTTGAGCTTCCTTGTTTAACTTGTTAATCCTTTGAAACATATATCCTGTGAAAAAACCTATAAACAAGAAGATAGTGACCCGGGACAACCAATTAGCTGGTTCTTGCATTATACCTGCCGAAACATCCAACGGCATCAATGGTCCCGCCAAGATCCCTGAGAGCAAACCAATCAAAAGACCACCATAGGCATTCCAAAAGAAAGAGGACAATATGATTGGAATGTACATGAGGTGCAAATAGACCCCTTTAGACCCTCCTGTTAAATAGGTGAATAGTAAAACAACTGCAATCAGAACTGCAACAATTACAATCTTGAGTACACTCATTCTTCGGTTGTTTTCTTTCGCACGTTTGGTTATCTCTTTAATCATAACTTACTTTCCCTTCAAACTGCACTCCCATTCAAATCACGTAAACACGTCATTTCGATGGTTTTTGAGTTAATCAATTTACCTTACTCATTCTTGAAGGATTCAATGGTTCATCCACATGAAAGTTGCAAAATACAGACATATCATATCATATCTGTTTCTCTACAGGCTTCTTAGAACTCAAAAAATCGTATTCTCAAAAATAAAATCGCTCTATTGTTTTTTGAAACCAAGTTGTGTCATGAGTAGGGGTTTGTCGTTGTAATTTTTCAGCGACAACTTTTAAAAAAACGCTATCAATAGTGACAATAAACCAGATAAATGAAGGTAATTTTGAAACGTCCTTTGAATCGACTTTTTTTTAAGAGGGGTAGCTCTTGGCGAGTGTTTCTTCATTTTGTAGGGGTTTATCAGCTTGAGGGTTCTTTCTCACTTTTTAGGGTAAAGAAAAGCCTTTGGATTGGCTTATTCAATCTCAAAGGCTTTTTGTTATGGTAATTTCGTTACATTTGTATCTGTTGCAAACCCAATGACATTGTATAACACCAACAGATCGGTGATGTTGTTTTCTGCTATTAGTTCATTCAAGTTCCCATTGTAAAATCTTAAATCCACGACCACTGTTTCTTCAAAGTGATTGACTGCAAATGGCACAAAGGCATTCGCAAACGAATCTTTGATAATGAGTAGCTTTCGCTGATTTTGAAGTGGTGTTTTGATTTGAACAAGGGCGTTGTTGCCTCCAAGGAAGAAGGCATATTTGTCTTTTCCTTCAAGCTTCTGATAATCATAAAACGACGATTGAACCTTGTCACCATCAAAGGTCACCTGATAGTCTATCGCTTGTTTCAATTGATACATCTCAATGGTATCTGGATTGATGGATGCATTGACTTTGGAGTGCAGTGTCCCTAGAAAACTGTCTGTGACTTGTACTTGTGTCCACTCCTGTAAAGAAAGCGGTTGAAAGCCAGAAGCTTTTGCCCATTGTTGATAAGCAAGGTAAGCGCCATCGGTTGTCCAGTGATGATCGGTTCGATAGTAAATGGATTCATCGCGGTGCATTGATAACGTTTCTGAAATATCGAGGACAGTTTGATTGTTGAGCTGCTTTTGGAGTTGTTGAATCCATGCCAGCTGATCAAATCCTAAGGATTCCGCAAAGGGTGGTAGCTTGTCTTTGAGAATTGTTGAGGCGGTTGGAACCATCATCACGTGGGTTTGAAGGCTTGCTGATTGCTTGTTGACAAAATTGATTAATGCCTCCAGGTTATTATCAAGCAATTGCTGATTGATAGAAGATTGAGGGTGTTGTTCAATCAAATAAGAGTCTTTTCCAAACACAATGTTGTTGACTTCCTGTTTATGAAGTCCTTTTTCTAAAGCCACTTTGAGTGTTATCCACTGATCGCGGGCGATAAACTGATCGTTGATGTAGGTGTCCATGTCTTTCATGAATTGTCCATCAACAAAATTACCGATAGAAAAAGCAGGAAATTGTGTTAGGTAACGATTTTCGTTCTCTGAAAATGTTTTTACTGGGGTGACGATATTCCATACAATGAGTGCACTCCAACCTAAACCAAATAGAGAAAAAAAGAGTTTGTTTGTCGTTTTTTTCATGATGACTCCTTTTAAAACCTAAAGTACAAGAATGGATTGTAGGTACTGTCTACTAAATACGCGACACTTCCAAAAAAGACAGCGACATAGAAGAATGTGTAGACCAGTGCGACAGACATTTTAGTGTTTCTTTCAACTGCGTGAAGCACTTTTTTAAAGTGAGGCGTTGAAAAGTAGGCTGCTATGATAAAGATTGGTCCATAGTTCAGTAGCAGATACAATGCTTGATCATTGATCAATGGAATCGATTGAAGTCCAAACATGCCGCTCAAATACGAACCAACTTGGTTGAGTTCTTCAAAGTAGAAGATGACCCAACTGATGATGACGATTAAAAGTGTATAACTATGTTGTACTACACCGGGTAGTTTCTTTAGAATTTTGCCAAATAGAAATTTCTCAAATATAAGGATTACCGCAAAATACAGTCCCCATAAAATAAAGTTCCACGAGGCACCATGCCAAAATCCAGTGAGAGCCCAAACGATGAAGATGTTTCGAAGATGTTTTTTGAAAGAGACTCGATTGCCTCCTTAAGGAATGTAGACATAGTCTCTAAACCAAGACCCAAGGGTTATGTGCCAGCGACTCCAAAATTCATTGATGCTTTTAGCAATATAAGGGTAGTTGAAATTTTCATCAAACGTTAAACCAAAAATTTTTGCTAAACCAATCGCCATATCGGAATATCCTGAGAAATCAAAATATATTTGAAACGTGTACGCAACAATGCCAATCCAATACAAGAGGACAGACGAATTCCCAATAGCTCCTGAGGAAACTTGGCTCCACAAAAGACCTACGTTGTTGGCAATCAACACTTTTTTCGATAAACCAATCGTAAAACGGCGCATTCCTTCTGAAAAACTATCGATTGTTAACAGATGATCATCTAAATCGTCTTCTACTGTTACATAGCGAACAATGGGGCCGGCAATTATCTGAGGGAAAAGAGTCGTATACGCTAAGTAATTGTAGTACTTCTCTTCACAACTGGTGGTCCCGCGGTAAACATCAATCGCATAGGAAATCGATTGAAAAGAGTTAAACGATACACCGATGGGTAACACGATATTTAATAGGGGTGCCTCTGCATTGAAGAGTTCAAAAAGATTGGTTACAAAAAAGTTGGTATACTTAAAGAAAATTAAGACTGCTAGGTTACTTCCTACGGATACCCATAGATATCGTCGCCGTTTTCGATCATTGTCTCTGTTTTTTTCCATCAACTTGGCGAATACAAAATCGATGACAGACAACATAAGCATAATGGGGACAAAGCGAACTTCGCCCCATGCATAGAAAACAAAACTGGCAACAATCATGACTAGATTTTTTAATTTGTTGGGAATAACCCGATAGACAATAATCATGATTGGTAAGAAATAAAACAGAAACGTTAGACTACTAAATACCATGGACGCAACTCAACTACTTAAACAGGTTGTTGATTGCACTCACACCTTTTTCGATTTCTGCTTCAGCAAATGCTTTTGCGTCTGCTTCATTGACATCTTCGGAATCATTAATCGCTCCTAATAAAACATAGGTGACAATATCTCCATGACGAACCACTTTGGATGCATTAATTTTCGCAAGGTTCATTGGATATTGCAATGTGTCGTTTACTTTCTTTTCACGTGCTGCATTTAATGCTGCTTCGACTGCATCCGCTTTTCCTTCAGCTGCTTTGACAATGACGATACGGTCTGCGTGTGTACCAATCATCGGTTGCTCCGCTTTAACCTCTGCATACATATCTGCTGTTAAACCAAATTCTTGTTCTAAGAAATCAGCAGGAATTTCCATATTTGGAAGATAATTCTCTCCATAGGCTTCTTTTACTGCTGCTAAGATTTCATCTACTGTTACTTTTGGAGCTTCTTCTTTGGGTGCTGTGGTTGTTGCACAACCAACTAATATTCCCACAACCAAGAATGCTGCAAGAATATTTTTCATTACTTTTTTCATTGTTCTTCCTTCTTTCTTTCTATTTCTTATCGATGTCCAACAATGCTGTTGAACGAATTGTCTCACCAAATGAATTGACAAACACAGAAGCCTTTTCATCCCAGATAAAGATATCCAAAATCGTTAATTCCTCTTGATCGATAGTGATAAACACGAGGCCTTTTTGTGAACTATAACGTTGGGTTTTTAACTTATCTAAAACGTCTTGTTGTTGTTTTAAAGAAAGGGGTTGTTTGTAGGATGCACTAATCGTGAGTTCTTTACCATTGTTGGT
>JAAYEW010000039.1 GCA_012728555.1 Erysipelothrix sp. | reverse complement strand
GGATAATGCACAGCGGATTGCTGCTTTTGCTTCTTGCGGTGAACGAATTTCCCCAATAACAATGATATCAGGATCATGCCTTAGTAGTTGGTTGATTCCCGCTTCAAAATCTAGTGAAGTCTGCTCATTTATTTGGATTTGCATAATATTAGGATAAAGACACTCGACGGGATCCTCTAGAGTATAAATACTTTTTCCCTTTATATCTTTCAGACCACTGAACATAGTAGTCGATTTACCACTTCCTGTTATCCCAGAGAAAAGTAATAAACCATGTTGATTACTAAATAGACTTTGGATTATCTCAATATTTTTTGTATCAGAAGAGATATCGGATAAAGATTCTATTTTTGATAGATTTAAAATTCTTAACACACCGTTTTGAGAAAAAAATGTTTCTATTGCTGAAAACCGACAGTGCCATAAGTAATCATTAACAACTATTGAAAAAGTGCCTGATTGTGGTTTCATTGAAGCTGCCAAATCTAACTTTGATAAAAATTTCAAGTATTGATAAAGCGCATAATCTGCTTCTCTGGGTACTGTTGGTTTTAAACCATGCAATGTTCTCATTGAAATATCCGATTGTTGTGAAGTAAAACTAAAATGAATATCTGTTGCTTTATTGGTGATTGCTTCTTTCATTAATAAATCTAAACGTTCTTCAACCATGGAATGCCTCCTACTTTAAGTAGTCGTTATAACAGAAAAAATCCTAAAAAAAATAGTGCTAATTAACACTATTTTCTCTAAAGTATGGATTAAATTTCTTTTCAAAACTAAGCGTTGTCTCATCACCATGTCCAGGATAGAGACGGTAGTCTGTATCTAATGATTTAAAATACATAATAGATTGATTCATCTGTTTGGTACTACCACCAGATAAATCGGTTCTACCAATAGTTAATCGGAAAATACAGTCCCCGCTAAAACACACATTTTCGTAAAATAAACTTACCGATCCTGGTGTATGTCCAGGAGTATTAACAACTTTTATGCTAAATCCTTCTATCTCAAAGAGACCTTCTGGTAATACCATTACCTTGCTTTTGAACTTGAAATCTTGATTCATCAATGCTGCTCCATTAAGCTGATTATTAGTTAAATATTCTATATCTTTTGCATGTATATAAACTGGTAAATTATAACGTTCAACTAAGGTATCTACAGCAGAAATGTGATCAATATGACCATGTGTTAACAAAATACAAACAGGAGTTAATCCTTCAATTTTTTTAAGAATTTTATCGATAGACCCGTCTGTATCAATACTTGGATCAATGATAATAACCTGATTCTCTTTAATTAAGAAATAACAATTTGTCTGTAGTGGATTTAAAGAAGTTTTTTTTACAGTAAACATCGAGAATTATTTCTTTTCTCTATGAATAGTCATTTTTCTTTCACGTGGACAATATTTCTTTTGTTCAACACGAGTCGGCTGAGTCTTTTTATTCTTTGTAGTAATGTAGTTTTCTTCACCACATTCAGTACACTTTAAAGTAATATTTTCTCTCACTAGTTCGTCCTCCTTTTATCGCTAGGTTATAATAGCATATTTATCATAAAAATACCATTATTTTTGATTCTGTGCATAAACGTTTATAATATTTTTAACCACTTCTTCACAACCATTAATTGTAGTAACTGAATGCCTAAAATGAGGAGCAATACAAGATATAGCAATCTCCGGCTTGTTAAATGGAGCATAAGCCACTGTAGTATTTGTTGCAGTGTCAATTCTTTTGCCATCTACGTATAAAAAATCTTCAGAAGTTCCAGTTTTGGCAGCAACAGGGAGCTGTGCATCATTCAATCCTGAACAGTAACCATTGGTTACACATAACCTAAACCCATCTTGTACCCTTTTAATGGCCATTTGATTATCAATCGTATTTAATACAGTTGTACTATTTTGAAAATTAATTAGCCCTGATTGTGAATCAAAGCTATTATTAACTAACTTCATCTTATATCTGTACTGGCCATTTGCAATAGTTGAAACATATTGATTTAATTGCATCGCTGTAAACGTATCAAACTGACCAATGACATTATCAAGTAAATATCCAGGCAAACGAGCATTTGACTTGTAACCTGTTTCTTCGAAAGGTACATCAAGCCCAGTAGTAATACCCAATCCAAATTTTGAGAAATTTGACCTAACTTTGTCATAAGCCTTTTGATTCAAATTAATAGGTTGATCATATTGATAATTCGCATTGCCTAACCCAAAAACAGTTTTGAACATATAGACGTTACTTGATTTTGATAGTGCTTCTAAATCATTTATCCACCCTAATACAGCTGATGATTTTTTCAAAGGAGTTCCAGCGATCTTAATAGGTTCGTCCAATACTCTTTGACCTGGAGCAAATATTTTTTCATCTAACGCTAAGTAAACAACAGCTCCTTTAATCGAGGATCCAACACTATAACTTTTTAGATAAGTCGAACTAGGTGAATATATTGGTTCTTTTTTGTCGTTTAATGATACACCAGCACTTGCTAATACTTCACCATTATTTGGATTCGACACAACTACATATAATTCTTTAAAGTAGTTATGAGGTGTAACTCCTGAGTATTTATTTAACTGGTCAACCATTATTTGTTCTACTTGATTTTGAAAATCAACATCAATGGTGAGTGAAAGTGTATCCCCTTTTGATCCAGCAAAAATTTCAGTTAAAGTAGCTAAGCCATCATTGTTATATTTTAAATTGTATTTTGTTCTTTGACCAACAAGAATATCTTCATAATATTGTTCCACACCAGAAATCCCACCTCGTTCATTTAATTTGTAGTTGTTAGCAATGAAAGTTGAGGCAGTTTCTTTTGGTAACCCCTGTCTATTTGTGGATATTTCTCCAATAATGGGTTTCAAGTTATGAATGGTAGTTGAGATTCTATCCCAGTTGATTTGAACTTCTATTCCCAAAAATTTCTCCGAGTTCTCTAAAAGTATATTAACTTCTTCTGCAGTTACATTTTCTTTAAGTATGACATCAAGCCCAATTGCACTTTGCATAATTGTGTACGTATAAAATTGCTTCAACTGTGTTTCGTTCAAATTTTTATTAATCAAATCCAAGTCGATTCTAGTCAATTGAAGCCTATATAGATCATTGTTAGTGAGTTTAAGAGCTTTAAAATCAGCCATTTCACTTTCGGTAATTAATTCATTAGCTTCTTTCGGATAGAAATATATAAAAGCATCTTGTTTGTCACGATAAGCCATTGTTTCAATATTAGCATCAAACAATTCAACAAAATCTACAGCTTTTTGAAATTTTAAACGATTGGTTTCGTTCTTTGGCTCAAGATAGACAAAACTTAATCGTTCTTGATTACTGACAAGAACCTGGCCATTGCGATCAACTATTTCTCCGCGAGCAGACAATTGAGTTCTTGTTGTATCAAATTGAGAAATTGCTTTTTGAATGAATTTCTCATGATCATTAATTTGTATTTGATACAATCGCACTATTATGGGAACAAGTAACGAAACAAAAAGCACCATTATGGAACTAAATCTGAACGAAATTTTTCGATTCAATTTCTTTTGATGTTCATCTTGGTGAGCTTGATTAATTGAGTTATCTTCTTGATTTAATGTATTTAATTTCTTAAAAAGCTTCACTTACTATCTCCTTTGCTGTAAATTATAACTGATTAAATCAAAAAATGATACAATCATAACGTGAGGTACATATGATAACTAGAGAAAATACACGTCCTGTGAAAGTTGGTCAGTTTACAATTGGTGGACAAAACAAAATAATTATTCAATCCATGACAAACACAAAAACTAAAAATGTTGATGAAACTGTTCATCAAATAAAATCATTATTAACAACTGGTTGCGAAATTGTAAGAGTTGCAGTTTTAGATGAAGAAGACGCATTAGCTATCAAAGAAATAAAAAAAGAAGTCAAATGTCCAATTGTAGCGGACATTCATTTTAATTATCACTTAGCAATATTAGCCATCGAAAGCGGTGTCGATAAAATTCGATTGAATCCAGGAAACATTGGTGGGGAAGAAAACGTCAAAAAGGTTGTTGATAAGTGTCTTGAATATCATGTCCCTATAAGAATTGGTGTTAATTCAGGCTCTTTAGAAAAACGATTATTAGAAAAGTATGGTGAACCTTGTGCTGAAGCAATGATAGAAAGTGCAAAATATCAAGTAGAACTCTTAGAATCAATGGGTTTTGAGGACATAATTTTATCGTTTAAATCTAGCGATGTTTTACTAACAATTCAAGCTTATGAATTGGCAGCAAAAACATTTAGCTATCCATTACACATTGGAGTTACAGAGGCAGGTACAACTCTATATTCAGCTGTCAAATCAAGTGCAGCTTTGGGTGTTTTAATTAATCAAGGGATAGGAGATACTATTAGAGTTTCTGTTTCAGACGATCCAGTAGAAGAAATGAAAATTTGTAAACAACTGCTAAAAGCTTTTAAACTAATCGATGATGTTGCAGATTTAGTATCTTGTCCAACTTGCGGTCGTCTACAATATAACATGCTTCCCTATGTCAAAGAGATAGAAGAATTTTTAAATGGAATTAATTCAAACTTGACAGTTGCTGTAATGGGTTGTGCAGTCAATGGTCAACAACAAGCTGCTCGGGCAGATATTGGAATTGCTGGCGGAATTAATGAAGCTTTACTGTTTAAAAAAGGTAAACTGATAAAAAAAGTGCCTCAAGAATTACTAGTTGAGACACTCAAAGAAGAAATCTTAAAGATGATCTAGTTAACTATTGTGTACTCTTGGAGCGTGCTTTAGCACGTTCTTTTTTTTGTTTGGCAATATCTTCTTGAATCATTTTTCTACGCTTTTGTTGTTGAAGTTTAGAAATTGCTAGCTTTCGTTTCTTTTTATAGTTAGGTTTCACTACAACTTTCTTTAGATTCAGAATTTGTTGAATCTCTGGATCAACTTTTTTATGGTAAACTCGTTTTTTAAAGAAATTTTGAATATCTTTAAATCCTTGTTCTGTGATTTTCTGATAGTGAAACTTTACTCCTAGATTATTAAGTTTATCAATGTCTTTTTTATCATTTTCTGTAGCAATTAAGTAACAAGTTCCTTCTTTCCCAATACGTCCAGTCCGCCCCGCTCTATGCAAATAAAATTCTAAATGTGAAGGCAAACCACAGGATATAATATGACTTACATAAGGTAAATCCAATCCTCTTGCGGCAATATCGGTTGCTACTAATACGAAATGATTATCACTAGTTAAACGATTAATTGTTTGTTTTCGTTTTCGAGATGATAAATTACCATGAAGCTCTAAAACATCTACACCACTTTTCGATAGTTCTTCTGAAATTTCGGCTGCTTCTTCACGAGTATTCGCAAAAACAATTAAACTTGAAATCTGAGAATGTTTCATAATATTTAATACTATTTCAACATAACTCATCTTTTTCTTGTCTAAAATAACGTGATCGATTTTCGGTTGAATCCGACTTTTTACAGGGGCATTAATCGTATGTGGATTTCTCATCGATTTCTTAAGAAAATGAGCTAACTGAACTGGAATTGTGGCGCTAAAAGCCAACATCTGTTTTGAAGGTTTCATTTGTGAAACAATCTGAGCAACATCATCCATAAATCCATATTCCCAAATCATATCCGCTTCATCTAAAATGAGCACATTTGCTTGTTCGCAACGCAAAATTCCGTTACTAAAAAGATCTAGAATTCTTCCAGGCGTCCCTACTACTATGTGTGGTTGACGAGTCAATTTTTGACTCATTTTATCCCTATCTGCTCCTCCAATAATTAAATCAATCCTTAAGTCTGAGTCAACTTCTCTCATTTTCTGAGCAAACATAAAGATTTGTTGAGACAATTCTCGGGTAGGTGCAATAATAACAGCTTGAAGCATTTCTTTCGAAGAATCAATTTTGTCAGCTAATGGAAGCAAAAATGCATGTGTTTTTCCAGTTCCGGTTTCTGATGAAACAATTAAGTCATCTCCTTTTAAAAACAGTGGATAAACCTCACGCTGCACGGGAGTTAAATGTGTAAATTTTTCTATTTCAAATAGTTGTTGTGCATTTGATTGTAGATTCATAAATCCTCCTTTGGAGTTTACAATGTAATGATACCAAAATTTGTGATATATTGTTAGTGGACAAACCGTTCACAGAAAGGTAAATATGGAAATTATTGATATCAAGCCTCGAGGATATTGCAAAGGTGTTGTTAAAGCAATCCGCATGGCGATAAAAACAAGAAAAGAAAATCCAGAGACAGAAATATCGATCATTGGCGCTATCGTTCACAATAAGTTTGTGGTTGAGGCGCTGCGACGGAAAAACATAAAGACAATTTCGACTGCAAATCGTTCTCGTTTTGATGCACTTGATGACATTGACAGTGGCATAGTCATCCTCTCTGCTCACGGCACCTCTCAACACGTCATCGAAAAAGCAATAAACAAAGGGTTGAGTGTCGTTGATACGATTTGTGAAGATGTTAAATCAACGCAGGAACTAATTCAAAATGCTCTTACAAATGGCCAAGAAGTTATCTATATTGGTAAAAATGGGCATCCAGAGTCAAATGCAATTATTGAAAACTTCAAATCTGTCTATTTTGTTTCAAACATTGAAGAAATAAACAAATTGGAAGTTAAGACAAAATATCCATTTGTTACAAATCAAACAACCTTATCAATTTTAGAAATCCAGCATCTTCTTAAAGCAATTCTTGAAAAAATTCCAGAAGCAAATATAGCCAATGAAATATGTAACGCCACTCGAATAAGACAAGAAGCAATCTTAAAATCTTCAGCTCTAGATGCTCTGATTGTTGTTGGTGATCCTTCAAGTAACAACACAAATATGCTTGCAAGTATTGCAAGCAAACACGGAATTAAAAATGTAATCCGTATTGAATCAATCCATGATTTAGATTTAAACCAGCTAAAGACAAACTGGCGAGTTGGTGTAACTTCTGGTGCATCAACTCCAAACTATTTAACAAAACAAGTTGTTGAGTATTTAAAGGTTGTTAATCTAGCTAGTCCACATCCATATCCAGAAATTGATTACTCAATAATTCTTGATTAAAATATTGATACAATACATAATTCTCAGTACTTTGTTTAGAAATTGGTTCCAATTTTAAAATGTTTTCTTTAACCCACTGTAAGTACAACTGTGGGTTTTTCTTTAACGAAATAAATCCAATATTGATTTCTCTTTCTGATATCGGTAGTAGGTCTTTTTGATAGTAATAAGAAAACACATGATAAAACTTGTCATCAAGAAGAAGTGTTTCATTTTTGCATAAGAAACCAAATTCATTCATCTTTTTACGAAAAAAAGATAGTTTAGATTGTGGTTGTAGAATCAATTGTTTGACTTGCTTGGCTTTGTCAATCGAATCTTCGATTATTTTAATGATAGTTTCAGCACCCATTCCTGCTATAACCCAAGCATCTCATTGATCTGTGACATTGAGAGCTCCATCTGATAAAATGACTTCAATCTTATCTTCCAATTTATGTTTTTTCACATTATCAAGACCACGCATGAATGGTCCTTTCTTATTTTCAACACAAATAACTCTATCAACAATTGATTGTTTTATTGCTTCAATTGCTAATAGAGCGTGATCTGAACCAATATCGCAAAGCGTTTCACAAGGCTCTATTTGTAATAATATACTGTTTAATCGATTCGATAACATTAGTTTCTGTCTAGAAAATCCTTTAATCTTTTAGAGCGTGATGGATGTTTTAGTTTTCTTAATGCTTTTGCTTCAATCTGACGAATTCTTTCTCGAGTGACATTAAATTCTTTACCAACTTCTTCTAGCGTTCTAGTTCTTCCATCATATAGACCAAATCGTAAACGTAAGACTTTTTCTTCTCGATCTGTTAATCCTTCAAGAACCATATTAATTTCGTCTTTTAGTAATTCGTTATTTGCATAAGCACTAGGTGAAGTAATATCTTTATCCTCAATAAAGTCCCCTAAATGAGAATCGTCTTCTTCGCCGATAGGTGTTTCTAATGATACAGGATCCATCGCTATTTTTTGAATTTCTCTTACTTTTTCAGGTGTAATGCCACCCATTTCTTTAGCTATTTCTTCTGCAGAGGGTTCTCTGCCTAAAGTTTGAACTAAACTACGTTGAATACGGGTTAGTTTGTTGATTGTTTCAACCATATGAACAGGAATTCTAATCGTGCGAGCTTGGTCTGCAATTGCACGGGTAATTGCTTGTCTGATCCACCAAGTTGCGTACGTTGAAAATTTAAAACCCTTCGTGTAATCAAATTTCTCGACTGCCTTAACAAGTCCCATATTTCCTTCTTGAATCAAATCAAGAAATGACATGCCCCTTCCGACATATTTTTTGGCTATTGATACAACTAAGCGAAGATTAGCTGCAATTAAAATTTGGCGAGCATCAAATCCATCAAGATATGTGCGTTCACAGTTCAATATGTAGCCTTCACCAGCGTTGTTATCTTTATATAATACATTTAATTCTTTTACTAATTTTTCTACACGATTAGGTTTTTCATCAATATTTGGTTCAATGCCTGTTTTTTCAAAGTACATGTGTCGCAATAATTCTTCAGCTTTTAAACCATCTTTTATACGTCTTGCGATTTCTGGTTCATCTTCAGCATCCAAAAGATTCACTCGACCAATCTCTTTGAGATAAATCTTAACAGGATCATTAATTCTAATATTTGATATATTAATATTTTTGTTAATATATGAATTTAAATCAACGGTATTTAGACTATCATCAAAAGGTTCGTCCCCTTCTTCACCAGTAAAGAAGTCATCACTAATGTCATCTACATCATCAACAACTTTCTCAGCTTCACTTCCATCTAGCTCATCGAGACTATCATCTGTAATTTTTATCTTATTTGTTTGAAACCATTCTAAGAGCTCTTCAGTATCTTCATCTGATAAATCAAGATGATCAATTGAACTATCAACTTGTTCTTGGGTCAATTTTTTGTTTTTCTTATAGATTTTTAAAAATTCATCTTTTATTTCTGTTATTGTCTTATATTTTTTCATTGGCTTCCTCCGTGTTAAAAAATTCTTTTTCCAATTGTAATTGTACCATGGATTTAACTAATAACTGTCTTTTTGATTCATCTTTCTCATTCAATATTTCATTCTTAATATAATTAATTGATTTATTAATCTCTTCAATCTTTAACAAGTTTATTGATTGAGTAAGAGTTGTTTCATTCTTTTCAAAATGAAAAATTTCATTTGATGTAATTTCCAGTAATAATTGTTGTTGAGATTGCGAAAGTTGAACTGTCAATAAATCAGCGACTTCAATTGTATCTTCGTCTTGATAGATTGAAAGTATAGTGTTTGCGAGTGAATTGATTTCATCGTTCAGTAAATATCCTAGTTTCAAACGAAAAATATTTGCTAAATGTTTAGATTCTAATAAATGGGCAAGAATCATCAATTCTGTCTTTAAATAATTTTTATCAGATTTACGTGTATTTATTCGATAAGAGCTTTTCTGATGACTGCTTTTGACATTTTTGGTTAATGTAGAATCGATTTGATTTCTTAATGAACCAATTTCAAATCCTGTTAATGCTGACAACTGTTGTAGAAAATAGTCTTGGTCAATTTGATCTAATTGAGCTAATTCCTCAATAACAATCTCAACCACAGTCTTCTTAGAATCATACGAGTTAAGTGAATATAAATTACTAGCATAATTAATGACAAACTCAACCCAATGAAGAGGATTGTTAATGGTTTGCCTAAATTTTTCAAGACCGTATTTCTTTAAAAAATCATCAGGGTCTAAAGTAGTCGTATTATTAATTACACTTACTTTTATGTTTTCTTTAACTAGTTGCTTTCCAATAGTATAGGTTGCTTTTTTACCAGCTGTATCTCCGTCATAAGCCAAAATTACGGAACAATTGAGTCTTTTAATAAGTTGTATTTGTTCATTAGTAAAAGCAGTACCTAAAGTGGCGACAACTTTCTGAAACCCACCTTTGTAAAAAGAGATTACATCCATAACTCCCTCACATACGATTAGTTCGAAATCTTTAAGTGAGTTTTGTCGAGCGTTGTAATAGTTATACAAAAGGTCAGATTTTTGATATAAATCAGTCGAAGCACTATTAATATATTTGCTTGTATTTTCTTGTAGTGCTCGAGCGGTGTATGCAATAACGCGATTATTAGTGTCAGCTATAGGAAATACGACTCGATTAGAAAATACATCTTTATAATTACCATCGTATTCATAAGTCAGATTTAAATTGATTAACTCATCGATGCGATATCCTTTTGAAACCAAATAATCTGTTAACGATAAATTCGGATCAGAAAATCCAATTTCAAATGTTTCTGTGATTTCATTGCTTATTTGACGTTCTTTAAGAAATTCTTTTACATCAGTATTTAGTGTGTTTTTGAGTAAATACTGATAGTAAATTTTACTCTCATTCATGATATCAAATTTTCTTTGTAGTTTCGGATCTAGTTCAAGTTTTGGTAAGAATTGTAGTTGCTCACTTAAATCGATACCAACTGTAGCTGCAACTTTTACAACAGCTTCAACGAATGAAATTTTTTCAAATTTTTGTACAAACCGAAAAACATTCCCACCCTCTTGACAGACAAAACATTTATATATTTGCATTTTAGAGTTAACTGACAAACTTGGATCATGATCATCATGAAAAGGGCAGATTCCTTTATAATTTTGTCCACTTTTTTGTAGGGGAATATACTGCCCAATGACGTTGACAATATCAGTCTTTTGTCGAATATCGTTTAATATTTCTTGGTCAATTCTTTTCATTAATTTTAAAGTTTTGTTTCTAAAAAGCTTTTTAAATCGATAATAGAAACTCTTTGTTGTTGCATTGTATCACGATCTCTAATAGTAACACAATTGTCTTCTAAGGTATCGAAATCAATCGTTATACAATAAGGTGTTCCCACTTGGTCTTGACGTCTGTAACGTTTTCCAATTGAACCTGTATCATCAAAATCAACCATGAAATATTTTGATAAAAGGTTGTAGACTTCCATTGATTTGTTATTTAATTTCTTTGACAATGGTAAAATACAGGCTTTATAAGCACTTAAGCGAGGATCAAGTTTAAGAACAGTACGTTCTTCATCATTTTCCAATGATTCAACTGAGTAACCTTCACAAACAAATGCTAGAAATAATCTTTCAACTCCTACTGAAGGTTCTACACAATAAGGAATAAATTTCTCGTTTGTAAAAGGATCTAAGTATTCCATAGAAACACCAGAATGTTCTTGATGTTGCTTTAGATCATAATCTGTTCTGTCTGCTATTCCCCAAAGTTCATCCCAACCCCATGGATAGAGATATTCAATATCTGCTGTCCCAACTGAGTAGAATGAAAGCTCATCTTCTGCGTGATCTCTAAATCTTAGACGATTCTTGTCTAAACCAAGATCGATTAACCAGTTCATGCATGTTTCTTTCCAGTAAGCATACCATTCTAAATCTGTACCAGGCGCACAGAAAAACTCTAGTTCCATTTGTTCGAATTCTCGTGTTCTAAAGACGAGTTGACCAGGAGTAATTTCGTTTCTAAAAGATTTACCAATTTGCCCAATACCGAATGGTAACTTCTTTCTCATAGATCGTTGTACATTTTTGAAGTTAACAAACATACCTTGTGCAGTCTCTGGACGTAAATAAATGGTGTTGCTAGATTCTTCAGTCACTCCTTGAAATGTTTTAAACATTAAATTGAACTGACGAATAGATGTAAAATCATGTTTCCCACAATTTGGACAATTAATTTTATGAAGATCAATATATGTTTCCATCTCTTTAATTGATAGAGCACCAGCATTAACTTCTGGGTTGTGCTCTTCAATTAATTTATCTGCTCGATGTCTCGTTTTACAAGACTTACAATCCATTAGTGGATCATTAAAAGTATCTAAATGACCGCTTGCTTTCCAAACTTGTGGATTCATTAAGATTGCCGACTGGATACCAACATTATTAGGATCTTGTTGAATAAATCGTTTCCACCATTCTTTTTTGATATTGTCTTTAAGTTCAACTCCTAATGGGCCGAAGTCCCAAGTATTGGCTAAACCGCCATAAATTTCTGATCCTTGGAATAAATATCCAGTTGTTTTTAAATGTGATGCAATTTCATCTAATGTGTATTTTTTCATTTTCCCCTATCCTAACTGTTGATATACAGAATAACTATTTAATTTGATGGATGTGTGAAACTCAAAGAATTCAATAAAAAGGTTCATTAACTTTCTATTAACAGAAAATTCTTTCAATTTATCTAAATCCTTAAGGCGTCCTTTGTAAATATACCTAATTTGCTTTAACTCTTCAAGTGAAAAGAGACTTTTATGTGGCTCAAGTACAAAACCACCAAGTTTAATGGAAAAATCATTCACTTTTTCCTCTTTTGAATTAATTGCTCCATCTACAAATGGAGAAAGGCCAAGATAATGAAGTAACTCACTCAAAAGTAGAGATACTACTAAGAGTTCATCATATCTAGCGCTTTCTAAAGCTGATAAATAACTATAATACAAAGCATATAAATCAGAAGGTTGATCATGATGATCAAGTGCTAAATAAATTGTATCAATTATTTGAGCCAGACTTGCTTTTTGAGGACTCAACAACAATTTAGAAAATGATTGAATTGATGTCACTTCGATTGGATTTAATAACCCTTCTTCTCTGTAATTGAAACGAAACTCGTAAAGTGTGTAATTTAGCCCTTTGGATAACATTTTTGATTGTGACTTAAAATATCCCCTATATAAAAAGGTAACTTTTCCATACTCTTTTAAAAATGTGAATACTAATGCGTCATATTCTTTATATGGATTTACTTTTAGTACAAAACCAAGACTTGTTTCATTCATCCATGTATCCAAGATCGGACATAATGCGTTGCTTAGATCTCCAATCCTTTTCAACCTTAACGTATAGCTGCAAATCAATTGGTTTATTAAATATTTTACGAATGTCTTTTCGAGCAAGACGCGTTATTTTCGCAATCATTTGCCCATGTTTTCCAATAATAATTGGTTTCATCGATTCCTTTGAAACAACTAACAATGCATCTATTACTACAGCATCCTCTTGTTCCTCTATGTTTTCAACAAGAACCTCCGTTAAATGTGGTATTTCATCTTCAGTCACATAAAGAACTTTTTCTCGAATAATTTCTTTAATTTGAAAACTTTTTTTATAATCAACGATTTCATCGTTACTAAAATACTGCGGTCCTTCTTGAATTTGGTCAAGTGTTATTTTCAACAACCGATCAACATTCTCTTTTGTTTTGGCTGAAATTGGTATTATTTCATCAAATTTATAAGCGTTTTGCAAGTTCTCTAGAATTTTAATGAGCTCAATTGAACTAATCTCATCAATTTTAATGACCACACAATAAATCTTTTGATCCGGTGATATTTGTAACCTGTTTAAAATTTGCTTTTCATGAAAGTTTAGTGAGCGTTTGGCATCAGAAATAAAATAAATAACTTCTACCCCTTCGATTGAACCATAAGATGTTTTATTCATAAACCGACCAAAATCATCTTTTGGTTCGTGAATACCTGGAGTATCAATAAAAACGATTTGATAGTCATTTGTTGTCAGAATTCCCCGAATGCTTTGTCTGGTGGTTTGTGCTTTATCACTCACTATGGCTACTTTTTCCGTCATAATTGTATTTAATAGTGTAGATTTACCAGCATTTGGCTGTCCAATGATGGCTACAAATCCAGATTTATAACTCATACTAAATCACGCTTTCCAAATTGCATTGGCAATAAGTTTTTTATGTTTGTTGTTAAGGTTTCTTTTCTATTACTTAATATAATTGGTGCTTCTTGAGGTAATAATTCAGAGAGCACTTGTCGACAGATACCGCATGGTCCAGCCAAAATTTTCCCAGAAGAAACAATCGCAATCGCTTCAATGTCTTCAAGTCGATAGCCTAATGAGTACGTTGCAAAGATTGCGTTTCTTTCAGCACATGAAGTTGCTCCGTAAGATGCGTTCTCAATATTTGCTCCTTTTATTGTTTTGCCATCTTTGAGTTGAATACACGCTCCAACGTAATAATTTGAGTAAGGAGCATATGCATTTGCCATTGCTTCAAAGGCTAAATCTACCAAATATTGATAATCTTTTTTCATAAGATAATACCTCCGTTTTTTATGATGATTAATATCATTATTATAAAGGAAACAAGTGCACTTATAAAGACTGCTGCAGCACTTATGTCTTTAATATCTTTTATGGTTGGATGATACTCACTAGTATACTCATCACACATTTTTTCAATAGCTGTATTAAAGTATTCACTAACTAATACAAGACCAATGCATAATATGACAATCATCCATTCCGTTATTTCAATTTGAAGATAAAAACAATATAGAATTGCTAGTGTTCCTAGAAAATATTGTATTTTAATACTTCTATCTTTTATTAGACCATAGAACAAGCCCTCAAGTGCATTTATAAACTTTTTCATTTTCTTGGAGCTATCTCTTTCAATACTTCTTCTTGGAGACTAAACATAACTTTTTCTTCTTCCTTAGTCAGATGATCATAACCCAAAAGATGCAGTGCACCATGAGCAACTAAAAAACAAAATTCTCTTTTTAAAGAATGACCGTAGTCATTTGCTTGTTGAGTCAATCGATCAACGTTAATAAAGACATCTCCAAGATATTCTTCTTCATCGCTCAAAAAAGTAAGAACATCTGTGGAATTATCAATATTCCGATACATTAGGTTCATGGAGTGCATATAGGTATCATCGATTAAGACAATTGTAGCTCCCCATCCTTTTCTTTCATCATCAATGATAGTAAATATTTTTTCAAAAATTAGTGGAATGAACTTCCTATAGTTTTTCCATTTAGGTAATACATCTTCTCTTATAAGTTGATATTTCATAGTTTTTCTCCCTTTTCATTATATCATATTGTGATTTATTTCTGAAAGATTTCATTAAACTAATACGTGATGTAATTTTGAATATTATTATTTATGCTCAGAAATATATATGACAAGGTTTTTCAAAGATGCTTACTATTTCCAATCTAAGCAAGCACTATGGAAATACAAACTTCAGGTATTGTAGGAAATGATTGATGGTTGTTTAATTATTAATACTACTGTTAAGTAGTCTATAAATATAAGAGCTATAGTTATGATTAACTATAGCTCTATTTTTTAACCGAAATCAATGTGTTGACCTTTTATTCGGTAAATAATTGCTTCGCAAATATTTTTAATATGATCTCCTGCTCTTTCCAGAGATCTAAAGGTGCTGACTAAACGAATTGGATAGTGAAAGTCTTCCAAAGTAGCTTCTTCATGGATTTTCTTTTCAATATAGTTGATTGCATTTACAAAAACTTCATCTACTTTTTGATCTTTAAGAGGGATTTCATAAGCTAAATTGATGTCTAATGTGTGTAAACACAAGATTGTATCATCAAGTTGCTGAATCAATAAATCAATAATAGCATCTGTGTAAACAGCAATATCTTCAGAAATTCCTTCACTTCTAATAACAAAACGACCTACGGTTTTAGCATAATCTCCAATTCTTTCGATATCTGTTGAGATTTTTATACCAGCAATGATTTGTCTTAAGTCTTTTGCGACAGGTTGTAATAAACTCAACATGATGGATGCATGATTGTTAATGTCTTCATCCAGATGGTTAATATAATCATCCATTTCTATGATATTAAGCGCTTTTGATTTATCCGAATTCTGTAAGGATTCTTTTGACATATCAAGCATGGTCTTGACTCTTTTTAGCATGTTAATCAATTGCAAATCATAGTTTTTTAATTCTTCCTCTAATCTCATCATATCTCCTATCCAAACCTACCGGTTATATAATCTTCTGTACGCTTGTCTTTAGGTGTATGGAAAACTTGAGTCGTATCTCCCATTTCAATTAAGTCACCTAATAAGAAAAATGCAGTGGTATCAGAAATTCGTGCTGCTTGTTGCATTGAGTGGGTCACAATTATTATTGTGTAATCACCTTTCAACTCTTGTATAAGTTCTTCAATTTTTGCTGTCGCAATTGGATCAAGTGCAGATGTTGGCTCATCCATTAAAATAACATCTGGTTGTAAAGCAATTGCTCTAGCAATACACAACCTTTGTTGTTGTCCTCCTGACAAACTTAATCCACTTGAGTTAAGCCTATCATGAACTTCGTCCCAAAGGGCTGCTTTTTTTAACGATTCTTCGACAACATGATTTAATATCTTCTTATCTTTAAGCCCTTGACAACGTAATCCATAGGCAACATTGTCAAATATACTCATTGGAAAAGGATTTGGACTTTGAAAAACCATTCCAACTTTAGTTCTTAACTCAACAACATCAGTCGATTGACCATAAATATTCTTTCCTTGAAAGAGAATTTCTCCCTCAACGTGACAACTATCAATTAAATCATTCATTCGATTAAGACATCTTAAAAATGTTGATTTACCACACCCAGAAGGACCAATAAAAGCTGTTACGTTATTTTGTTTAATGTTCATACTAATCTCTTTGAGTGCTTGATTATCGCCATACCAAAGACTTAATTTATTAATTGAAAATAAATTTTCCACTAGTTAACCCACTTTCTATTCAGATGAGAAGTAATAATTTTAACAAAAATATTTAAACCTAATACTAACACTAAAATGACAATTGAGATAGCAGATGCTAATTCAAAGTTTGGTTGTTCACCAGACATTGCAGACCAAATTTGTACTGCTAAGGAGGTAGCAGGTTCAAGAATCTTTGGATTATCAACAACTGCCGTACCCATTGTATATATTAAGGCTGCAGATTCAGCGATTACTCTTGAAACACTCAGTAAAACTGCTGAGATAATTCCCGGTATTGCACTTGGTAAAATTACTTTAAAAATGGTTTGTGTCTCTGTTGCCCCTAATGATAAAGAAGCATTCCTTAAACCATTAGGGACAACGATCAATGATTCTTCAGTTTGACGGATTACAATAGGCAGCAACATAACAGTTAAGGTTAATCCTCCTAGTAAAATGCTCATTGACGTGGCTCCAAATAGTTGAGTTATTGGGAAGAACACAGCTATTCCCATTAATCCGAAAATGATACTTGGTACACCCGACAACATTTCAATAGATTGTCTCATAAAAGATGTGAGCTTTGAAGGTTTAGCGTATTCATGCAAGTAGATTGCGGCTCCAATTCCTAAGGGTACTGATAGGACCAAGGATACGAAAATCAATAATAGTGTTGCTAGTAATGATCCCCAAATTCCACCACCCGGTGTTTTATAGAACATAGAAACTACGGTTTCACTATTCTCCAAAATATTTATAACCTCTTGTGCGCTAGTTTTGTACTGAGACCCGACATTGATTTGTTTTTGATTAGAATCAAGGACCGTTATTTTTACAATGTCATTGTCAATAAGATTTCCTGCCGATTGGCCGAACATGTCTCCTTGTGAAGTTATAGTTGCACTAGCAAATGGTGATTGCGGGTCAACATAACTAATTATAACTTGTTGTGCTTTATGACTATCAACTTTGTCAGTTAATGCGATACCAAATTTAGATGAGAAAAATTCATTGTCCTCTAGTTTAGGAAATGTATACGAAATTGTTTCCCTTTCTTCAAAAGATACAATATAATTTTTTGTCCAATAATCATTAGTTAACATTTTAAAACTTAGATTTTTAAATCCATTGATTAAAACGAAATAAAATATCCAAACAAGGATTGATGCAATC
>JAAYEW010000038.1 GCA_012728555.1 Erysipelothrix sp. | reverse complement strand
TCGCACTCAGAAAATAAGAGCAATGACGCATTAGAACGGATTGCGAAACAATATGAAATGGATGAAATCTACATCTATGATCAACACGGTACAATTGTCAACAGTGTCAAGGGTCAATATCAAGGATGGGTAGCCTATCCGGGGCATCCTGCGCACTTTTTTTTAACTAGTGGAAAGTTAGAACATGCTGATCCAGTTCGAAAAGATTCATCCAGTGAGAACTATCTAAAATACGGTTACTCAAGAACTCTGGATGGTGGATTTGTTCAAGTTGGTATGCACGATGATCACTACTATTCATTCTTGAATCAGTTTGAGATCCAAGCGTTGATTAATGATTTGGTAGTTATGCACAATGTTGAGACTGCTTTTTTTATTGATGAACAGAATATCATTGTTGGTAGTAACGATGCTCAATTTATTGGAAAAAACAGTTCAGAAGTCTTTAAAGAGAATTATCCACTGCTCAAAAGTCTTCACCCATTCGAATGGTGGTCAACAATCAAGAAGTCTTTCAAGCAAGCTATCCTGTTTTGTATAACAATCAATCGCTTGGAACCTTATCCATTGGTTGGCCAACAAGCTATTTTGATCAGATTATTAAAGAAAATTTATTTTATGGAATCCTTATTTTTCTCTCCGTGATGATTATCAGTAACAGTATTCTCTACTATGCGTTTCAAAAAGATAAACAAAACGTTAAATTAGCGTATTATGATCCATTGACAGATCTTCCCAACAGTCATTATTTACACGAATACGTAGAAAAAATTTCAAGAGATACTGAAAAACATCAACGCGCCTTAGTCTTGGTCAATTGTTCGAAATTAGAGGCCATGAACTCAACCTATGGATTGAGCATTGGCAATCAAATCATTCACTATGTAGCGAGTAAGTTGCGGCACATCATCAGTAGTGAAGATATGGTGTTTCGCTTCCAACAGGACTCGTTTGTTCTTATTATTGATCAGTACCGATCAGTGGACGATTTAAAAGCCATGTCGCATCGCCTGATTGATCTGTTGAACGATTCAACCGATCCACAGAATACGTTTGGCTCGATTTACCCACAAATTGGGATTGTGGAGCTCAACTCGAATTTTTTGGATGCGGATGAACTTTTACAAAAGGCTTCGTTAGCCATATCAGCCAATGTATTAAATCAGCGTGACAACATCCATGTATATCATCAAGAGTTACAGCATTGGATGGCGCGTCAAGAAGCAATTGAGAGTGCCATTAAGTTAACTTTAGCCAATCAGCAATCGTCGGTGTATTTAGTGTATCAACCCAAACTCGATATCAAAAGCAATACCATTCATGGGTTTGAGGCACTGGCTCGACTTTCTACTGAAACACTAGGCCATGTTTCGCCCATAGAGTTCATTGCCTTGGCAGAAAAGAAGTTTCTTATTTTTGATTTAGGGAATTACATTTTGTTAAAAGCGTGTCAGTTTGCGAAGACCTTAGAGATGAAGGGGCATGGGCATCTTTCGGTCGCTATCAATATTTCTCTTCTTCAACTTTTGCGCAATGAGTTTGTTGATTGCGTTCAACAGATCCTGTCTGAAACTCAGGTCAATCCAAAGCAGTTACAATTTGAAATCACGGAATCGGCGTTTGTTGATAATTTTGACACCGTGAACGCAAAGTTAAAAGAAATTCAACAACTTGGTATTTCAATATCGCTGGATGATTTTGGAACGGGGTATTCTTCGTTTTCAAGACTTCAAAAATTACTCATCAGCGAAGTGAAAATTGACAAAACTTTTGTTGATCCAATCAATGTAATGCACGATAGGGACTTGATTACTCCTGAAATCATTGCGATGGCACAGAAATTAGGATTAGTGGTCGTGGCGGAAGGGGTTGAACACGAAGCTCAAAAAGAGTTTTTAACAAAAAACAACTGTGATATTATCCAAGGATTTGTTTACAGTACCCCGCTGAGTGAAATTGAGTCGATTGCGTTTGTTTTAAATAATGAGACAACACAAATTTTAACTAGCAACAAGTAGTGTCACAATGGCACATAC
>JAAYEW010000037.1 GCA_012728555.1 Erysipelothrix sp. | reverse complement strand
CTTATAGGTTCTGGTAGTTCTGGTCCATCTAATCCCGATTCTCCATGAAAGTTTGGAGCGGTAATCAAGTTTCCTAGCAAAGGAACTGGTCTTCCTTTAGCAATGGGAACATCCAACCCGATTAAGGCACTAATTCTTCTTGCATTGGTTGTTGTTTTTTCTAATGTTTGATTACCAGCAACAGTCGTAATTGCTTTAATATCAAAGGCTTCAAGAGCTCTTGCCATAACCCATGCAATAGCATCATCATGACCTGGATCTCCATCCAGAATAACCGGTATTTTCTTTTTCACTAAATTGTCTCAACTTTCTTTGGTTTTCTTAAACGTCTACGAGCAATTAACGCAAACACAACAAGACCAATGATGGTTACTAAATACGGAATTGGAGAAACTAAGTTGGAATCAACACCTAGGGCTGAGGCTTTTACCGCTAATGCTTGAGCAGTACCAAACACCAGAGCAGACAACATCGATCCTAGTGGTTCCCCTCCTCCCATGGCTTGTGCCGCTAGGGCAATAAATCCTCTACCAGCAACCATATCGATGGAGAATCCCATCGAATAGGACATTGACATAAAAGCTCCTCCCAATCCAGCAAGAACGCCTCCTAACATGAAAATAATATATTTCATTCGAATAACACTTACGCCAACAGAGCTTGCAGCATTGGGATTTTCTCCAACAGATCGAATATTTAATCCTAAAGGAGTTTTATATAACACTACCCATACCAAATAAACGAATATAAAGGCTACATATGTTAACAACGAGTGGCCAGAAATAACTTGTCCAATGATTGGTATATTTTCAATAATTGGAAGATCAATGGTAGGCACTTGTAATTTCGAGGTAATTAGACCATTGGTTGATGTCATTTGTGTTCCTTCTGTAATTCCCGTAATCACTCTAACTAAAAAGATTGCTCCACCACTACCAATCATGTTAACTGCGGTTCCCGTTAAAATAATATTCGTTTTTAAGTTAAACGCAAAGAAGGCCATCACAGCGCTGACAATAATACCTGTAAGGATTGCGACAAAGATTCCTACCAACCAATTGCCCGAATAATAAGCAAACAACGATCCAAACAAAGCTGACATCATCATGGTTCCTTCAATCCCGATATTGGTAATTCCTCCTTTTTCACAAATGACTGCGGTCATGGTTGCAAATATAATCGGAGCTGTAATTCTTAAGATTGAAAAAAAGAAATCTGGTGTCAAAACAAAATCAATCAGGTTCATCTTATTTTCCCTCCATTTGAGTAGATTTTTCTAAAAGTTCTTCTTCAGCACTTTGAACAACTAATTTTTGTCGATATCTAGAAAGGAAATTTTGTGCAGCAAAGAACAAGAAGATAACGGCTTGAATAATATCAATGAGTTGAGCAGGAACATTGGAATATGTAGACATGAGCTCACATCCTTTATCTAGAAAAGCCATAAAGAAGGCAGCTAAAGGGACATACTTTGGGTTATTTCCCGCTAAAATTGCGACAGTTATTCCTGTCCAACCATATCCTGGCAATGACTTCCAGTCGTAAGCATTGTATCGTCCCAACATTTCAATTGAACCACCCATCCCTGCTAAAAAGCCTCCTAATGCTTGGGATAAAATGATATAGAAAGGAACATTAATTCCTGAATACTTCGAGAAATCTAAATTTTTCCCAATCATGCGAATGTTGTATCCCCATCGAGTTCGATACATTAAAACCGAAATAACAACAACTGTTATAATCGCAACAATAAACCCAATCGACAATTTCGAACCACCACCCACAAGTTGAGGCAACGACGCATGCGCTTGAATGTTGAGTGTTTGAAGTTGACCCTTTGACTTATCAGCTAGAAAAGTTGACAAAACAAAGTTAATGCCATACATAACTATGTAATTTAACATCAAGGAGTTAACCATCTCGCTAACTCCTAATTTCGCTTTGAAAATAGCAGGAATTAGCAGCAGAAGCATGGTTGCAAGTGACCCAATTAAAATAGAGACAACAGGGAGTACAACAGGAGGTAGTGGCAAGTAAATACCACAAAGTGCTGTAACAAAAGCACCCAGCATGATTCCACCTTCAGCCCCTAAGTTAAACTGATTGGCTGAAAACATGACAGCGGTCGCTAACCCTGTAAACATAATTGGAATCATTCCAGCTAAAATATCGTACAATCCTTTTAAATTGAATTCACCATTGGTTTTAAACAACGGACTAATGAGCATTGCTCGTAATGCTTCAAGTGTTTCTACTATTTTTTGTGAAAAAGTATCGCCCGATGAACTCACAAATATCAAAAAGGTAGCAACTAAAATGGCGATGCCAATAGCTGATGCTGCACGAGCAAGATTAAAAGTGAATGTTCGTTTCTTATTCATAGCATACCTTCCTTATTTGTTGATCATCTTGTTTAGCAAGACCTAACATATATCGTCCCATGTCTAGATCCGACAACCCTTCAGTGTCTTCAAAATAAGCAACAATCTTTCCACCGCTCATGATAATTAGGCTGTCTGACAACTCCATGACTTCGTTTAAATCAGCTGAAATCAATAGAACCCCAATCCCTTCACGAGATAGTTCCACTAATTTCTTTCGTATAAATTCGGTAGCTCCAACATCAATACCACGAGTCGGTTGATCCGCAATAATGAACTCCGGATTGTTGGAGAATTCGCGAGCAACTACTACTTTTTGAATGTTCCCACCCGACAACATCCCAACATTTTGTTCTAACGAATTACACTTGATGACAAAATCATCAATCAGCTGATTGGTATCTTTGTTAATGGCTTGCATATCAAAAAGTGGTCCTTTGTTGTATCGTTTCTCATCACTTCGATCTGATAAAATATTTTCTTTGATTGAAGCATCTGCAGCGATCCCAAACAACATTCTATCTTCTGGTACTAGCGCAATGTGTTTATCGCGAAGCTTCCCTTGACTTAAATTCTTAATGGATTCTCCATTAAGTTCAATGGTCCCACTATCGACCGTAATAAAGTTAAAAAGAGCATCGACTAATTCTTTTTGACCATTCCCCTCAACGCCAGCAATTCCTAATATCTCACCTTTTCTAACAGAAAACGAGACATCATCTAACATCTTCTTATTCCAATCATTGATGTATTTCAGATTTCTTACTTTTAAGATGGTTTCTTTAGGCACAGCCTTATCCTTATCTACGGCGAAAACGACATCTCGTCCGACCATTAATCGTGAAATAATTTCTGGACTGGTATCCTTCGTCTCATATACCCCGACTGATTTTCCACCACGTAGAATTGTCATGCGATCCGTAATTTCCATAATTTCATTAAGCTTATGAGAAATAAAGATAATGGTAAATCCTTGATTTTTAAGTGCTATTAGTTCACTAAACAACTCTTTTGTTTCTTGAGTTGTTAAAACCGCTGTAGGCTCGTCTAAAATTAGTATTTTCGCTCCACGAACAAGCGCTTTTAATATTTCTACTTTTTGTTTCATCCCTACTGGTATGGCAACAACTTTTGCCATTGGATCCACAGGGAGATTATATTTTTCAGAATACTCTTGAGTAATTTCAATCGCTTTTTTGAAATCAATAAAAACTCCCGATTTCTTAGGAACCATTCCCAAGACTATGTTTTCGGCAACACTCAGACTTGGAACAAGCATAAAGTGTTGATGTACCATCCCAATTCCTTTGGAGATTGCAACTTGTGGAGATGCTAAGTGAACCGTCTCTTGATTGACAATGATTTCTCCCTCTGTTGGTTGCTCGAGTCCAAAAAGCATTTTTACTAAGGTCGATTTCCCTGCCCCATTTTCCCCCATGAGTGCATGGATTTCGCCTTGTCTTACATTCAACTCGACTTCTTTGTTAGCAATAACACCATTTGGATATATTTTCGTGATGTTTTTCATTTGAATTGCTAATTGTTCAGACATACATAATCCTTTCTACTTTTAGAAAACATGGAGACCTAGGCCTCCATGTTTTTCAATAACCTGATTTTTATTATCGATTAAGGTATAACGGATTCACGAATTGTCGCAACATCTGCTGCGCTATCCCCTAGTGCAGTGGATACTTTAACTGTCCCTTTTTGAACTGCTTCAATAGCAGTAGTGACTGCTGCTTTAATGTCTGCTGTGACAACTTTATCAAAGTTTTTATCGGTCACAAGACCAACACCACCATCAGATAATCCCAAAGAAATTTCAGTGCCCCAATATGTTTTACCTGCATCTAATTCATCGAACACCCAAATTAATGAGTTCCCAATATTTTTAAGGCCTGATGTTAAGGTGATTGCCGCAAGTTCTGAAGAGAAGGTTGCTTCTTGATCAGAGTCAACTCCAATAAACCATGCTTTTCCATTTTCTAAAATGGCTTCCGCAGCACCATTTCCAGCATTTCCAGCAACTCCCCAAATGAGGTCTGCTTTTTGATCTTTAATCATCGATAGACCAAATTCTTTCGCTTTTGCGGTATCAACATAGTCGTTAGTATATCGTGTATCAATTTTAACATTAGGATTTACAGATCGTGCTCCTTCAATGTATCCAATTAAGAAGTCATTGATGACTGGTGAATCAACTCCCCCAACAAAGCCAATGACAGGTTCTGGATTAATATCTTTGATTGATGTTTCAGTCGTCACACTACCTGCTAAGACTCCTACAACATAGCCAAGTTCATTTTGTTTGTACATTAAGTTCATGACATTGTTGTTATTACCAACATAGGTGTTATCATCAAAAATGATATATTTTTGTTCTGGATATTCTGTTGCCACTTCTTTTAAGAAATCAGGCATTTGGAACGTTCCAACGATAATAACATCATATTCTTCAGATTCAGAGACTTCATATAGCGTGGATAACCATTTGGGTTTATCAGAATCTGAACCTCCCATTTCGATAGTTCTTAAAGTGATTCTTCCATCGTTCTTAAGTTTTGTTAACCCTTCGTTTGCAGAATCAAAGAATGATTTATCTCCTAAGTTCCCATTGATCAAATAAGCTACATTGTACTTCTTTTCAGTAGGTTCTTTGGGTGTATCATTGGTGGTACATGCTACTAATGTAAAGACTAATAGCAAAGCAAAAAGCTTTTTAAGCATTTTATTCATTATTTCCTCCTTGTGCTTTGTAAGCGATTACTTCTTTATTATAAATTAAATAGTCATAGAAAACAACAATCATTATTAATTTTACAAGTAATTGTTTGACAACGAAAATATAAGGCTATATGCTTTACTTAAAAATAATAGGAGGAATAATCATGAAACAAGCTCACATTTTACTAGATGAAACCATCCAAACAAACTACGCTTTATTACCGGGTGACCCAACACGCCTCGATCACATCAAACAATACTTAGACAACGTACAAGAACTAGCTTACAACCGCGAATTTAGAAGTCTTAGCGGCTATTACAAAGGTGTTAAAGTGCTTGCGATATCCACCGGAATAGGAGGTGCTTCCGCAAGTATTGCGATTGAAGAACTCAAGAACATTGGTATAGATACAATGATTCGGATTGGGTCCTGTGGCGCTCTTCAATCGTTTATTCAGATTGGTGATTTGGTCATTGCGGAAGGAGCAATCCGCGATGATGGTGCTTCGAAAGCGTATGTCGATGCCATCTATCCTGCTACACCGGATTTCAATCTGCTTTCTACAATTGTTGATTCATGCAAAGAATTAATGGTACCCTTCCACTTAGGAATCGTTCATTCTCATGAGAGTTTCTATATTGATCAGAACAGTGATATTGAAAAAAGATGGTCACAAAAAGGTGTCTTGGGAGCTGACTTAGAGACTGCTGCTCTTTTAACAGTTGGCCGATTGAGAAACATTCGCTGCGCATCCATTTTGAACAATGTGGTTGTCTATGGACACGATACTGCCGAATCAATTACTCAGTATGTGGATGGTGAAAATGCATCCATCTTAGGTGAGAAAAGAGAAATACTGGTTGCCTTAGAAACTCTGTATCGATTGGAGCAACAACAATGAAAAACATCTTAATTATCGATTGTTGCATTCGGTCCAATTCAAGAACCCGAGAACTTCTCAATACATTCATAACAGGAATAGATGATTCTTATAGGATTACTCATTTACAATTAACAACAATGAATTTACAACCTCTCATGAATGAATTCTTTAATGAACGCGAACAACTCCTCAACAACAAGAAACTTAATCATCTTCGTTTTAATTTAGCTCACCAACTCGCATCTGCAGATGAGATTATTGTTGCTGCACCATTCTGGGACTTAAGTTTTCCCTCACTTTTAAAAATATACTTTGAGAATTGTTGTGTGGATGGCATTACCTTTAAGTCTACAGCTCAGGGTATAGATGGTCTTTGTCAAGCAAACAATTTCGTTTACTTAACAACACGAGGTGGTTTCTACACAAACGACCCGATGGAACAAGCAGTTCCTTATTTAAGAAGTCTCTCTTCTTTCTTTGGAGTTCATCAGTTTCATGCTATAGCAGCAGACGGAATGGATATTGTGAACTTTGATAGTCACCAATCGCTAGAGAACGCAAAAAAAGAAGCCTATGATCTTGCGAAGCTTCTTTTTGGAAACGCCGAGTGATTTTCTCCAAATAAAATAATGCATCATCATTCATTCAATATCCATCGAAAAGAAAACGAATTTACCGCTGTTTGATTGTTCTTTATGTATCACTTCATTATTATCGAAGTGATTATTTAATATTGTCTCTTTGAGGCAAAAGGCTAGACACTCGCATACAATCGATCAACAAACAATTGATTGAAAAATAATACTGCTTTGGACCAACTTTGTTTCTAAGGTGAACCAGTTCATTCACATTGACTACAATATGGACTTGGCTTTGACGTTCTCCCAATTGTCACCTGAGATAAAAGGATCATTGTCCCCAATGCTATCAAATCAGTATATTTTTTGTTGTTGAAAGTGTATATCCATACTTGAGGGTGACAAAAGGTACTTGATCCATTGGAGTAAACAAGAATGTCATTTATTGCTTCTTAAATCTGAAACCTTAATCACTTCATGGTTGGAATCCTAGTTGTTTACTTTAACCAGTTTAATACATTTCATAGGTTAATGTTTCTTCTGCTTTCTTTCCTACCTTCTTTAATAACGTTGAGAGTTGTTGGGTTTCTTCTGGTGTTAACACATTAAAGATTGTGTTCATGTGTTCATAGTGTTTCTGATAAATATCTAAGAAGACTAAACACCCTTTTTGAGTAAGAGACAGTAGTTGACGTCGTTTATCGCCTGGGTCTTTTAGACGTCGAAGGTATTGACGCTTTTCTAATATATCCAACACATAGGTCATCGAACTATTCGGAATAAGGACACTGTCAATTAATTGTTGAGTTGATAATTCTTTTTTGGTATAGAGGGCTTCCATGACTGTAAACTCATTGAGTGTCAGTTCTGTATCCACTAGTGATAACTTAACATTGTTCTGAATACTTTGATGTGCTTTAAACAGAACAATTAGTGTATTCAACTTCTGAATCATTAATTAAAATATTCCTTTTTAAAAACTTTATTGCTTCGAACTGTGTCAAATTCTGGTAATTGGGCTTCAATAAAGTCACGACGATGACGAAGATGAGGCGGAAGCGTCAAGGTTTCTCCTAAGTTTTCATAGGTTTCTTCATCATCAATAAAGCCTGGTCCATCGGTCGCAAGTTCAAATAGAATATTTGGGTACAGTCGGATATAAACAGATTTAAAGTAGAATCGTTCAACAAATCCAGAGTTCGGTAATTTAAGACTGTTAAAGAAGTTTTGCCACTCATCCAAATGCTTTTTGTCTTCTACTCGAAAAGCAACATGGTGAACTCCACCAAATCCTTGACGAGCAATTGGTAATTGGTTATCAAATTCAACAATAATGGATGCACCATTTCCTCCCTCACCCATTTCATACAGAGTGAGGTTACCTTCTGTTTGCGATAAACGCATTCCCATGATTTGAACCAATAGTTGATCCATTAACTCTTTTTGAGCAACCCGTAAGAACACTGGTCCCAAACCAGTAATACCAAATTCATTAGGAACCACTCCTTTGTGCCATGGTTCTCCACTTTGTATTCCTTGATTATTTTCATCCGAAAATAGTGCATACTGCTGTTTGTCAAAGTCTTCAAAGTAGAGCACTTTTTTACCAAATTGTTCTTTGATTCTTTGATGATTCACCTTGAAATGATTGAAACGCTTCACCCAATACTCAAGAGATTCATCACTTGGAACTCTAAAGCTTGTTCTTGAAATGTCATTGGTTCCTTTTACATGGGCTGGAATTCCTTTAAAATCAAAAAATGTCATGGCTGTTCCTGGATTACCTCGATCATCACCAAAGTATAAATGGTATGTAGAGACATCATCTTGGTTTACATTTTTCTTGACCAGACGCATTCCTAGTATGGTTGTATAAAAATCATAGATTTTGGGTGAGCTTGATGTTATCGCTGTCACATGGTGAATTCCTTTAAATGGTTTAGGTTGGTTGTTCATGTCAATTTTCTCCTTTGTTTTAATAGTGTTTTTTTAGTTGTTGTAACTTATGTTGTTGTTCTAAAGTTGGGTTTGATATTTTCTCAATTCTTTCTCTTTTTTCAATGAAAGCTCATATTTATAACGATCACGATAGCCTTATCCACTGAGCTCAGTCCCTTCTCTTACCATCAGAGGCATCGTCTAATCCAACAATTGCTTTAAATGTTGTGACTTTATTAAACGACCACTGATTTCAGGTCTTTGACTGGTTTCACTGCGTTCTATTTCTAGTTCATCGATATCTTGAAAGCCTAAGCGTTTCTTATGAAACCGAGTATAGTCAAATGTTTTTATATTGAACTCTCTAAGATATTTTCCAAATAGTTTAACGTTTCAGGTCTTATTGCGTATCCAGCAACCGCGACTTGTCCTGCACCAATGCTTCCTTCACGTGTGTTGTTCATAGGAAATGTTGTGATTAATCCTGAGCTTGCATCATGATTGCTGTAGTAAAGGTGATACATATTTTTATCGTCCAAGTTCAGTGTTTGTTTAACTAATCGATATTTGAGTACTCCTGCATAGAAATCGATATTTTTTTGAGCATGTCCAACCATTGATGAGAGATGGTGAACTCCGTAAGTTGTTAACATTATTCTTTCCTATCGATTGTTATACTATTTTATTTCGAATTCGAAATAATGTCCACCAGAATGCTCTTTCCCTTCTACGATCCAAAAGTGTTCACACAAAAAACACAGCTTATCAGCGCTGTGTGTGGTTATGCCAATTAGTAGGAAAGAATGATGATAGTATCTCTTCATCTATAACACTTAAAACTTACATTTTAGTTTATCTTGTAAGATTTGAGTAAATCTTTCATGTATCGACTGAGATCTTTTTTTATGCTTTCATCAGTCACTAGAATTAGATTTTCAGAATGTTGTTGGTTTGAGGATGTTCTAGAGATTATAATATCTGATTCTTTGTAATTTTTGCTAATTTTTGGTACAAAAACTTTTTTTGACAATTCATAATACTCTTTGTTATTAATCATTGGATTTTTTATAGTGTCTAAAAATAAATAGGAGGATTCACTTATCCCAATAGTTTGTCCTTTATTCAATGAAATAAAAATATTTTGAGCTTTTAGGTAATGTACAGGTTCTAACACACTAATACTTCTATTGTTAAACTGACCTGCAATTACTTTCTCAATTAAACAGGAGGATTCAATATATCCGGTATGTATTTCATGCATCGTGCATCTTGAAACCTCTACAATTAATTCTGCCTTTCCTTCTAATTTATTTATCTCAGCGATAGGCTCTACATTCACACCCTCATCCTTAACTTCATGAATCAATAACGAAGAGTCTTTAATTGATAATTTTGTCATGATAGAAATTCCGATGGAAACCATTAGTAAAATGGCAATCAAATAACAACTATGTTTCTTCATATTTAATGACTCTTCCGCTTTCAAAAGAAAAGATTTCATCACAAAGAATCCTTATATCGTTTTCTATATGACTAGCTAGTAGAATAGTAGCTCCACGTTGTTTTTCTTCTATTACAATATTTCTCAAAATATCAACTCCTTCAGTATCTAGTGAATTGGTAGGTTCATCTAAAATAATGAGCTTAGGTTTTTCCATGATTGCTTGTGCAATTGATAATCGTTGTCTCATTCCCATTGAATATTTTTTAACAGGTCTTTTATCAGTTGGATCTAACCCTACACGCACAAGGGTATTTCTAATTTCCTCATTCGTAATTTTCTTTTTGATTTCGGCAAGTCTAACTAAATTATCGTAACCTGTTAAATCTGGCCAAAAGCCAATAATATCTATTAATATACCAATATCTTCTGGATAATTACTATCAATACCGAGTTCCTTATTAAATATGATTACTTTACCAGATGTTGGTTTAATCAATCCACTTATTGCTCTAAACATCATCGTTTTACCCGAACCGTTTCTGCCTATGAATCCAACAACTTTGTTTTCTTTAATGGTTATTGAAACATTACTCAATACTGTATTGTCTTTAATTTTTTTTGTGTAATTCAAAACGTGAATCGCATTCATGATATTTTTTCCCTTCTAAATTGAATTAAATTCAACTTCGATAAAATCGTAACAAGAACTATGTGATAACAAATATTTATACTTAATGAACTTTGAAGTCCAGAAATATTAAGCATACGCAATATATTTTGACTGAAGACAGCAGAATTAAAGTGTGGTAATAGAAATAAAGCATTTTTAAAGAAGACAGGTATAAGATTGATAACAATGAAACAAATAATTGAAATTAAAAATGAAAGATTTATCTTCCTATGATCAGAAAACAATAAGCCTATTAAAAATAATACATAAATAAATGAAGAAAACAACACAAGGTTCATAAAAATCAAAAAGACTGTCGTAATGCTAAAAACTTGATAACTCTTAACGAACACTGTAAACGCTGTTACAAAATGAAAACACAATGAATAGTTAATAATATAGGCGATGGTTTGAATTGAGTAATTAATATAAAATTTTGTATCTGTACTATACCTGATTATTTCTGCTGTGTTATTTCTGTTAAAGGATGTCTCGTGCAATTTAAATAAATCATAAAGCACAAATGAAATGACAAGACTATAACTCAAAAATCCTAGGAAATTGTAAGAAATCAGATTATAAGGAATTAAATAATATGAATAAACATCTTTTTCTAGAAAACTTAAATTTAAATTATTATTCATAAATAACAGGTAAATAATACAAAGCATTGTAAACACAATATAATTTATCCGTTTCATATTAATCCCCTAAAAACTGTCAAGTCCTTAATCTTGTGTAAAATTGTTATGAGTTATACTGGCCCTTTCATTGGAGCCAGTTTTTTGTCTGTTCACTGAAGTTGATGTATTGTCTGCTACTTGTCATCCACTCTTCGTTTAAATCGATAAGGATAGTACCGATTAGTCTGAGTGCAGAGGCCTCATTCGGAAAGATGCGAATGACTTTTTCTCTTCTTCGAATTTCTTCATTAACCCTTTCAAGCATGTTGGTGCTCTTTAATCGTGAGTCATTGGTTTCTTCCATACTGCAGTATTGAAAACTATCTTCGAACCCACTATCCAGTGTTTCACTCATCGCTGAATAAAGAGTCGAATACTTGTCCACTAGTTGATTTTTGAAGGTTCGAGCAGCCTCAAGATTTGTCATCCTGAAGATGGCCTTCAACTCACTACGAACTACTTCCGTATTCTTCTTAGGTAACCGATCAAATACGTTTCTCATAAAGTGGACTTGGAAACGTTGCCAGCTAGCACCGATAAAGCACTGTTTAATGGCTTCCACTTCACCTTTGTGAGCATCAGAAGTAACGAGCTTGACTCCTTTGAGCCCTCTGTGGATGAGCTCTTCATAGATTGCTTTCCAACTGTCATTGCTTTCTGTATTTCCAATTCGAAAACCTAGAACCTCTCGTTGTCCTTGTGAACTAATCCCTAATACCAAGTGGAAGGCTTTCGACACAACTCGTTTGTCTTCACGCACTTTGAGGTAAAGAACATCACTAAAGAGAAAGGGATAATCTATTTCAAACTTCTTATTGAGAAAGTCTTCGACTTGTTGGTCCAGTTGAATCGTCAGGGAACTGATGAATGATTTGGACACCGACTTTCCACAGAGTTCTTCCACAATTCTTGTCACTTTGCGGGTAGAAACTCCTTGCACATACATCTCAAGCATCGAAGCAATCAGTGCTTGTTCATGACGCTGATAGCGTTCAAAGATGGTGGGTGAGAACTGTCCGTCTCTAGTCCGTGGGACATTTAATTCAAGCTGGCCAATCCGAGTGACATACTCACGTGGATAGTAGCCATTCCGTTGAGAAACGCGCTGCTGATCTCGGACATAGTCATCGACTTGGATGTACTCATCTCGTTGATTCTCCATTAATTGGTTCAAGATAGTCGTTAAGAGTTGTTTGGATAGGTCGTTAGCTCCTGACTTCTCGATTATCGCTTGTATGTCTTCCATCTTTAAAGTAAAATTGACTTGTGCCATAGTGTTCTCCCTTATGTGTTTGTTTAGCTACTAACATCATAACAGAGCTCTATGGCTTTTTAACTTTTACACAATTATATGGACTTTATCAATTTTTTCTTAGCTCTACCGTTTCAAGTTAAATTCAAGATTAATAATTACCAGCTTCCATCTGAATTAATTGTAAAATCTAAAAATTCAACTGTTGTTGTCTGACCAAAGACATGGTATTCCGATAATTTGAAACTCGACATTGCTGAGTAAGTTGTGTT
>JAAYEW010000036.1 GCA_012728555.1 Erysipelothrix sp. | reverse complement strand
GACATATCCAATGGACCGTCGAAGAGTCACTTCGTTTAATTTAGAAATATCCTTTCCACCGATCAGTATTTGACCCGATGTTTCTTTAACCATTCGGTTAATCATTCGCATCATGGTAGTTTTACCTGAGCCAGATGTTCCGATAAAGCAAACAAACTCACCTTCTTCGATCTGAAGATCTACATTGTTTACAGCATATTTATTACTATATTGCTTTGTTATGTTCTTGAATTCAATTTTATTAGTCATTACATCCTCCTCTCACTATATAATTATAGCTCTATCTAAAATTATACCACAATCATGTCTCATCTCAAAATTGGAGATCAAAAAAACCTCCACTATTGTAGAGGTTTCAATCAAGGTTTAAAGCTCGATAGCATTCATTTTTTTGATATCATCATCAGTCAATTTAAAATCAAAGACATCTAAATTTGAAATAATGCGGTCTTCATGAACTGATTTTGGTAACGGTAAATGTCCAATCTGTAGAATCCATCGCATAATGATTTGTGCTTCCGTTTTACTATACTTTTGAGATAATTCTCTCAATACATCGTTGCCAAAAATTTTACCAGTTGCAAATGGACTGTAGGCTTCTACCAAGATTTGATGGGTTTCACAGTATTCAACAATCTCTTTTTGTAAGTAGCCCGGATGAAATTTAATTTGATTTAACACAGGAATGTACCTAGCAAAAGCTAACAGATTTTCTAAATCTTTGACATTGAAATTCGAGACACCAATTGAACGAACAAGTCCTTCTTCGTAAAGTTTTTCTAATTCTTTATACACCTTTACATTTTCTTCAAAGTAATCATATCCTTCAATGCGATCAGTCCAAGGACGAGCATTGTGAATAATATACAAATCAATATAATCAAGTCCAAGATTCTCTAGTGATTTAAGAAAATATTCTCTAACAAGAGTGGCATCTTTAATGTTTGCGCTAAGTTTTGTTGTAACAAAGATGTCATGACGATCAATTCCACTATCTTTAATAGCTTGACCTACACTGACTTCATTTCGATAGACATAAGCAGTATCAATGTGTCGGTATCCATTTTGAAGTGCCCATAAGGTACTTTGGTACGCTTCTTGGCCATCAGGAATTTGCCAGGTACCAAATCCAATACTCGGAATCAAGATTCCGTTGTTTAATTTATAATCTGTATTTATCATGCACGCTTCTTTCTAAGTACTTCCAGTACTCTATCACTATCCGTTTTAGGATCTGTTTTCTCGAAAATATCCGTGATGATATGGTCTTTATCAAGAATAAATGTCGTACGATTTGATAAGATTAATCCATTCACACCATACTTCTCAATCACTTCACCTGTTGTATCTGCTAAAGTGTCAAACGATAAGCTGTATTTACTTTCAAACTTCTTATGACTTTCTACCGTGTCTTTAGAAATGCCAATTACTTTAATGTTTAACTTTTCAAACTCCTTAGAATTATCTCGGTAACTACAGACTTGCGCTGTGCAACCTGGGGTAAAATTCTTTGGATAAAAAAACAAAACCACTTCTGTACCTAAATAATCGCTTAAAGTAACTTCTTCTCCATTTTGATTTAATAACGTAAAATCTAACGCTTTATCATTTATTTTCATTGAATATCCTCCTTTTTTAATTATATCGAATTTAAAGTAAATAAAAAGATTAGTGCACTACTAATCCCTAAAAAAAGCCCATCCACACCAAATAAAGATAAACATAAATATTAATTGATTGAATCCTATCGCTCTCATAATTTCGTCCACAAGACTAATTTGAACTAGACCTAACTGATAACCAAGTAATATTGCCATCAAGAAAGATATGACTAATTTTATGATCCAAGCATTCGAGCGCTTCTTCTTATCATTCATGCTTAGTCCAATACAAAAACTTGCTATCATCCATAAAATAGGTCGAAAACCTTCGTACATACCGTATAAGCCTGACCACTCAAAAAAAACATTCAATAATCCAAACAACAGTGTAATGCCTAAAGGTAACAGTGTTTTACTCATCGATTTCTTTCTCCTTATCTCTTCTTATTTTATCCTCTAATGAATACAAACAGCCACAATACTGTTGTTGATAGAGATTGTATTCTTTACACAATTCACTAGAACGAGTATTTCCACCTCGTTTCTTAAAATCAGAATATACATACGTTAAATCAGGATACAAATTCATTAGTTTCTCAGCCACCGTATTAATCTTTTCACTGCATTTTTGGCGAGAAATCGTCATTACTGTAGTGACATAGTCAAAATGATGAGCTTTAGCATAATCCAAAGTTTCTTTAAGACGCATAGAATAACAGACTTGACACCGGACTGAATTTTCTTTCATGTCCTTACCAAACGCTAGTTTATTGGTATAATCATCGATTTGAGGATTAATCACAACTAAGTCAATCTCTGCATTGAAATCATGTATCGCAATTTCAACAAGACGTTTCACCTCAGTCAGTCGTTTTTCATATTCTGCATACGGATAAATATTATGGCCATTAAAAAACAATGTAATCTTAAAGTGTTCACTTAAAAGTTCTAGCACAGCACTACTACAAGGTGCACAACACGCTTGAAGTAAAAGTGTTGGTTTATCTTGTTTGTTAACAAGCTTTAAGGTTTCATCAAAAAGCTCTACATATTTAGAAACTTTCTTTTTTCTTGCCATTCTTTCTCCCATCAATAAACATTGAATCACCAAAACTAAAGAAACGATAGCGATTGTCAACTGCTAAGTGATACGCTTCTATTATAAACTCTTTTGTACAAAAAGCGCTAACTAACATAATTAGTGTCGATTCAGGTAAATGAAAATTTGTAATTAACCCATCGATTGCACGATACTCAAACCCAGGATAAATAAAGATATCTGTTTCTGAGTGTTCACTAACAAACCGATTGTACCGTTTCATTTGTGTTTCAAGCACTCGTGTCGTTGTGGTACCTACCGAAATAATATTTTTTCCATTCACTTTAGCTAGATTTAATCTATTTGCTGCTTCTTCACTGACAAAATACTCTTCCACATGCATGTGATGATTGGTTACATCTTCTACCTTTACTGGTCGAAATGTACCTAGACCAACATGTAGGGTTATCTCGATGATTTCAATTCCTTTTTCTTTAATTCTTGACAACAATACATCATTGAAATGAAGTCCTGCAGTAGGAGCAGCACTGCTTCCATTCACTTTTGCGTAGACCGTTTGATAACGCTCTTTATCCAATAGTTTTTCATGAATATAAGGTGGTAAAGGTGTTTGGCCCAGTTCTTCAAGTCTTTCCATCAAGATGCCTTCGTAGATAAGTTCAAAGAGTCGAATCCCTTCATCTTTAACTTTAATGCATTTTGCTTTCAGTTGCCCATCACCAAACGATACAATCGTATCAACCTTAACGACTTTTGCATTCCCAACTAAACATTCGACAATATTACTGTTTGTTTTTAGAATTAATAGTTCAACATGTGCTCCTGTATTTTCTTTTATTCCAAACAGTCTAGCAGGGATGACCCGGGTGTTGTTCATCACTAAAACATCTTCTTTATTGAGATACTCAATAATCTCAAAAAAATGATGATGGGTTATCGTTTTCGCTTCTTTATTTAAAACCATCAATTTTGATTCCACTCTATTTTCAAGTGGAACTTGAGCAATTAATTCAGATGGTAAATCATAACCAAAATCCGATGTCTTCATTAAAATCCTTTCGCATTGTCTCGATTTAAATCATATTTTTCGTAAATTTCTTCTAAAAAATCCAAATATCGATCATTGTTAATAGCTTCCCGTATTTGTTTTGTTAAGTTTATTAGAAATCGTAAGTTATGTATCGACATTAAACGCATTCCTAAGCCTTCATTCGCTCTTATTAAATGTCTTAGATACGAACGGGTATGGTTTTGACAAGTTTCACAATCGCATTCTGGATCAAGCGGATTGAAATCATATTCATACATTTTTTTCTTGATGTTAATTCGACCAACAGATGTCATTGCTGATCCATGTCTGGCGATTCGAGTTGGTAAGACACAGTCAAACATGTCAATTCCTCTTAAGACAGATTGTAAAATATCGTTAACTGCACCAATTCCCATAATATAGATTGGTTTGTCTTTAGGAAGATGTTTCATTGTATAATCGACCATTTTCATCATGGTCTCTTTGTCTTCTCCAACCGAAGTACCTCCGATTGCGTAGCCATCAAAATCCATCTCAACAAGGGATTTAGCACTGTATTCTCTAAGGTCTTCGTATTCTCCACCTTGCACAATTCCAAATAAAGATTGAATACCTTCTTTTTGATGCGCATCCAACCCACGTTTAGCCCATCGAGTTGTTCTCTCAACACTATCTTTCATATAGTTATATGTACTTGGATAAGCAGGACATTCATCAAAACTCATAATGATATCTGCTCCTAAACTATTTTGAATCTCTATGGATTTTTCTGGACTTAAAAACAATTTATCACCATTTAAGTGTGAATTGAAATGAACACCTTCTTCTACAATATTTCTCATGTGAGCTAAAGAAAAGACTTGAAATCCACCACTATCTGTAAGAATTGGGTTCTTAACATTCATAAACTCATGAAGACCACCAGCAGCTTCAACGACTTTGTGGCCTGGTCGTAACCAAAGATGATACGTGTTACTTAAAATAACTCCCGCTTCAATGTCTTCAATATCTAAAGGAGATAAGAACTTGACACTAGCGAGTGTTCCAACTGGCATAAACATCGGAGTTAAAACATCACCATGAGGTGTATGCAGTATTCCTGTTCTAGCTCCTGATTGTTTACAGACATGTGTTACCTCTAAAGTAACGGCTCTGTTTCCTTTCATAATGCCTCTTTCTATGAGCGACTTGCTAGCTTTCTATCCGCTGGAGTTAAATAGCGTTTTCTTAAGCGGATTGCATCCGGTGTCACTTCGACTAACTCATCGTCTTTTATAAATTCAACAGCAGTTTCTAAAGTTAGTATTCTGTGAGGTACTAACTTCATCGCTTCATCTGCTCCAGTTGAGCGAATTGCTGTTTGCTTTTTATTTTTTGTAGGATTAACTTCCATATCTCCTTCACGAGAAGATTGACCGACAATCATTCCTTCATACACTTTGGTTTGTGCACCGATAAAGAATTGACCACGTTCTTGCAAGTTAAAGATTGAGTAAGTCATAGCTTCACCTGTTGCAGTCGAAACCATCGAACCTACTTTTCTTTCTTCGAGATCGCCTTTATATGGTTCAAAACCTAAGAATTGACGAACCATTGTTCCTTCGCCATGGGTATCGTTAATGAATTCTTGACGATAACCCAATAGTCCACGGGTTGGTGCATGCCATTTTTGAGTCGTCATGCTTCCGTGTTCTTCCATATCAACCAGTTCCCCTTTTCGAATTGATATTTTTGAAATCACGGTTCCACTGTATTGGGTTGGAACCTCAATAATCACTTCTTCAATTGGCTCTAGTTTTTTACCATTTTCATCTTGTTTAAAAATCACTTGTGGTTTACTTATCGCAAGTTCATATCCTTCACGACGCATGTTTTCAATCAAAATCGTTAAGTGTAATTCTCCACGACCACTAACTTTAAAAGTATCTGTTGAATTCGTAAGTTCAACTTTTAAACCAACATTGACTTCTAGTTCTTTTTCTAAACGTTCTTTAATATTTCTTGATGTTACATACTTACCACTCAGTCCCGCAAATGGACTCGAGTTTACTAAAAAGTTCATTGATAAAGTTGGTTCTTCGATTTCGATTGGTGGTAATGCTTCAACAAAGCTTGGATGACATAAAGTATCACCAATTGAAATATTGTCGATACCTGAAATTTGTACGATATCGCCACTAAAGGCTTCTGTAACACTGATACGATTAAGTCCTTTGTATACGTATAGATTCGCTATACTTGCTCGTTGTCTCTCTTGTTCATTGTCAATCACAATAACTTGTTGACCTTTTTTAATACTTCCCTTATACAAACGACCAATTCCAAGACGTCCCACATATTCATCGTAGGCAAGCGAAGAAATTTGGAGCTGTGTTGGTTCATTGTCGTAGTCTGGGTAAACATCGACATGTTCAACAATTGTTTCAAATAATGGCAGAAGATTGGTACTGTCATCATTTAAGTCTCTTTTGACAATTCCTTCTTTTGCGATACCATAAAGAATGGGGAAATCAAGTTGCTTGTCATTGGCATCTAAATCCATAAATAGTTCATAAACCAAATCAACAACTTCTTCGATACGAGCATCTTTTTTATCAATTTTATTGATTAATAATATCGGATTAATATTTTCTTGAAGAGCTTTCTTAAGAACAAAACGTGTTTGAGGCATTGGTCCTTCGGCGCTATCGACTAACAAAATAACGGTATCAACCGTTTTGATTATTCGTTCCACTTCACTTGAAAAATCAGCGTGGCCAGGGGTATCGACAATGTTGATTTTGATGTCTTTGTACTGAATCGAACAGTTTTTTGAATAGATAGTAATCCCTCGTTCACGTTCAATATCATCACTGTCCATAACTTGATCGACATGAGTTTCGTGATCTGAAAAAATATTCGATTGATTTAAGAATGCGTCAACTAAAGTACTTTTGCCTGCATCGACGTGGGCAATAACTGCCAAATTAATAATTTTTTGTTTATTCATAAGACTCCTTCGTTTAAAAAACGTTGTCATTATATCATAGATTTCATTTCATGTTATAATGTGACAATGACAAAGAAACATTTATTTGAGTATTCAAACGATAATAAGCGCTATTATACTTATTCCTATTATCTTAAACAAACTTATCAACAAAAAGTTTTTCGGATTCCACTGGACGCTGGATTTACCTGTCCAAACCGGGATGGACACAGTGCCTACGGTGGTTGTAGTTTTTGTAGCATTGATGGTTCTGGAGATTCAATCCTTGGTAACAATTTAGAAGAACAGATTGAAAATGGTTTTCATACCATGCGAAACAAATGGCCAGAAGGTTTAGCTCTAGCTTATTTTCAAGCTTTTACCAATACCTATGCACCTTTGCCTGTTTTAAAACAACTCTATGATCCTTTTATAACAGACAATCGTTTTGTTGGAATCGTTATTGCTACAAGAGCTGATTGTCTTGATGATGACACTATTGACTATTTGTCACAACTCAATCAAATCAAACCTGTGTGGATTGAAATTGGGCTTCAGTCAGTCCACGAAACAACCACTCGATATATTAATCGCGGACATAATACCCAAATTGTCAATGAAGTAGTCCATAAATTAAAAGAGAAGAACCTGTTGGTTTGTTTACACATTATTAATGGTTTACCGTATGAAACTAAAGAAATGATGATCGAAACCATAAAGTATTGTGCTCAATTAAAGATCAATGGTATCAAAATTCACATGTATCACTTAATCAAGAATACTTTAGAAGCCTATCGCTATTCAAAAAAACCTTATCCGATTCTTAGTCGTGACGAATATGTCGATATCGTCGTTGATCAATTAGGTTATTTACATAAAGAGTGTGTAGTTATGCGTCTAACTGGTGATGGACTTATGGATAATTTAATTGAACCACAATGGACCACCAATAAAACGATTGTGCTTAACGAAATCGACAAGAAAATGAAAAGAGAAAATCGGATACAAGGAGATAGATATGAGAAACACCAATGAATTGATTCATGACTATTTAAAAGAACATGTCCAAGACGATTGGATTTGTGTTGATATGACCTGTGGCCATGGGTTTGATACATTAGAATTAGCGAAACTTTCAAAGAAAGTATTCAGCTTTGATATTCAACAACAAGCGATTGATTCAGCGAAAGAAAAAACAAAACCGTTTAATAATATTGACTATATTTTGGATGATCATCAACATGTCAATAACTACATTGATTTTTTTATTCATTGTGCGATTTTCAATTTGGGCTATTTACCAAACGGTAACAAGAAAATTAAAACAAATTCAGAAAGCACTCTGATCGCTTTGAGTAAAATCAATCGTTGGATTCGTGTTAATGGACTATTAATTATTACGTGTTATCGAGGACACCCTGGTGGAATAAACGAATACAACACTGTTTTAGAATGGTTAAATCATCAGTTAAACTATGACATTACGACTCTGGATTATGGAAACAAAACTGCTCCTATTGCTTTTATTTGTCGAAAGAAAAGCTTTGACTCTCGTTAGTTGATGTAAATTGAATAGACTAATCTAAAGAAAAAGAACATATCTCCATATGTTCTTCGTCTATTTACTACAAGGAAGGAAGGTATGTTGGAGCTTCTCTCCAACTAACAATATTTCATATTGTGACTATAGTATATAAATCGCGTGTGAAACCAGTATGAAATAATTGTGGGAAATTATGTGATTTACATTCTTGTTAACTTCTTTCATTTCTCTGTAACAATGACATCTAGTGCTACATCATAGCTATCTTCAGTGAATTCAGTGTTCATAAATGAATAGGCCATTCCAATCTTAACCATTTTTTTATCTTTAAGATACCGATCATAGTATCCACCTCCATAGCCAATCCGGTATTTTCTAGAATTAAATGCTAATAATGGGACAACAATGCATTCGGGAATAACTTCTTGCATCGATTTAGGTTCCATAATATTGTAGAAGCCTTTTTCTAAATCATTCATGCTCTCTAATTTGTAGAGCTTCATCTCTTGGTTAATGATTTTTGGTACAGCAATCATTTTATTGAGTTTGAGTAGTTCAGTTAAAAGAGGATACGTATTAATTTCATCGTCGAAAGAAACATATAAGCCTATTGTATTAAAGTTTTTTAGTATCTTTAGTGTTTTTTCTTGAATACAAGCTAAAGAAAGAGCATCCTTTACGTTTGCTCTTTTTTGTTTCATTTGTTGTCTGATCGACCTCTTGGTCATTATCCAACAGAACCTTCCATTTCTAATTTTAGTAATTGGTTTAGTTCTACCGCATATTCCATTGGCAACTCTCGTGTAAATGGTTCTAAAAAACCTAAAATAATAGTTTCTGATGCTTGTTCCTCTGACAGACCACGAGACATTAAATAGAAAAGTTGCTCTTCCGATATCTTGGAAACTGCTGCTTCATGTTCAATGATTGATTGATTGTTTTCAACAATATTGACAGGAAGTGTATCACTTCTAGAAAGGTTGTCTAAAATCAAAGTATCGCATTCGATGTGTGATTTAGCACCAATTGCTTTTTTACCGTGTCGTACGATACCACGATAGTTAACTTCTCCACCATTTCTGGAGACTGACTTAGAAATGATATTGGATTGGGTATTGGGTGCAAGATGAATCATTTTTGCTCCAGCATCTTGGATTTGATTTTTTCCAGCAACAGCAATACTGATGGTCATCCCTCTTGCCCCTTCTCCAGCTAAGATACAAGCTGGATATTTCATTGTTTTGTGGGCACCAATATTACCATCAATCCATTCCATTACTGCATTCTCCCAAACTAAACTACGTTTGGTTACAAGATTTAGAACGTTTGAGGACCAGTTTTGGACAGTTGAGTAACGACATTTACCATTTTTATGAACAATAATTTCGACAACAGCAGCGTGAAGCGAATCTGATTTGTAAATAGGTGCTGTACAGCCTTCGACATAATGCACATCGGCTCCTTCATCAACAATGATAAGGGTTCTTTCGAATTGTCCCATATTGTCTGCATTAATTCGAAAATACGACTGCAGTGGTTTGTCTAATTTTACCCCTGGTGGAACATAGATAAATGAGCCTCCTGACCAAACAGCTGTATTTAATGCCGCAAATTTGTTATCAGTATAAGGTACGACGGTTGTGAAAAATTTTTTGAATAATTCAGGATGTTCTCTTAAAGCGGTATCGGTATCTAAAAAGATAACACCTTTCTCTTCAACTTCTTCTAACATATTGTGATAGACCATTTCCGAGTCATACTGTGTCGCAACCCCTGACAAATATTGAGCTTCAGCTTCAGGGATTCCTAACTTTTTAAAAGTTTCTCTGATTTCTTCTGGCACATCTTCCCATTTATTTTCCATCCGTTCGCTTGAACGTGAATAGTAAATGAAATCATCAAAATTGATATCATTTAAGTCCGTTCCCCATTGTGGCATTGGTTTTTCGACAAAGGACTTATATGCCTTAAGTCTTAAGTCCAACATCCATTCAGGTTCTTTCTTAATCGCTGATATCTGTCGAACGACATCTTCATTTAACCCTTTTCCGGTCGTAAAAACAGTTTCAATAGTGTCTTTAAAACCATATTGATATTCCGTAGTCGGAAGTAAATCTTTATCTGCCATTTTAATTCTCACTTTCTGAAATGATTTCTGAAATTGCACGCCAACCGATGGTTGCGCATCCAATTCGATTTGCTTGTTTACCTACATTACTAAAGGCAATTGCTTCTTGCATCGATTCTTCCTCAAAAGGTTCTAAGTTAATCATTTTATTATACGTAGCGATTAATTCTTTTGCTTCTGTCAAAGTTTTTCCTTTTAATAATTCAGTCATTATTGAAGTAGAAGCAGTCGAAATAACACAAGCAACCCCATCAAAGACAACTGAATCAATAACACCATCTTTGATCTTGGCTTGGACTTTAATGTCATCAATACAAGAATCAGCATTCATATGTCGTTCATGATAATGGTCATGTTCATCATAAAGTCTTTTATTTCTTGGGTGTTGATAATGATCCATAATAATCTGTCTTAAAAAAACTGGGTCTTTTGTATAATCCATAGGAACTCCTTTCTACAAATAAATATCGATCGTTTTTTCTAATGTAATATCTGAAAGTACTTCGATAAATTTATCAATTTCTTCTTTCGTATTGTAAAAATACAAAGAAGCTCGAAGTGTTTCATTGGTTCCAAGCACTTCAAGAAGTATCTTGGCACAGTGGTTACCTGCTCGTACACCAATCCCAAATTTCGATAAATAGGCAGCGACATCTTGAGCAAAAATTCCTTTGACATTAAATGCAATGATAGCGGTATCTGCATTGGGATTATAAAGAATCAGGTTATCCATCTTCTTTAGTTTTTCCATCATGTACTCGTAGAGTTCTCTTTCAACTTTTTCAACCGTATCCATTCCAATTGATTCTAAGTATTCAATAGCTTTATTAAATCCTAAAATCCCTTCAATATTACGAGTTCCTGATTCAAATTTATCAGGAGCTTGTTTTAAAACAACATCACCACACATATTGAATCGAGCATTGGAACCTCCACCAAAAAGGACTGGATCCATACCATTCAATTTGTCATATTTGCCATAAAGAACACCAACCCCTGTTGGTCCCAGCATTTTATGTGCTGAAAAACAGAAGAAATCAACGTCCAAATCTACAACATTGATTGGCATATGTGCTACCGATTGGGCACCATCACACACCATAATCGCTCCGACTTCATGAGCTAAACGACTTATTTCTTTTATTGGATTAACATACCCCAAGACATTGGAAACATGAGCGACAACAACTACTTTTACTTTATCATGAATGCTTTTCTTAATATCATCTAAGTGCATCTTGCCTTCATTATCCATATCAATAAATTCAACAACTGCACCTGTCTTTTTAGCAACATTGAACCAAGGAAGAATACTTGAAGCATGTTCTGCTTCAGTAGTTAAAATGACATCCCCTTTTTTAAGATTATTTAAACCAAAGGATTGAGCAATTAAATTAAGAGATTCGCTAGCTCCAGAAGTAAATACTATTTCTTTTTCGCTTTTAGCACCAATGAAGTTTGCGACATGTTTTCGGGTATCATCGTATTTTTTACTCACAGTGTGACTTAATTCGTAATCACCGCGATGAATATTGACACATTCATTTTCATAATAATTGACAACTTCATCAATCACGCTTTGAGGTTTAAAGGTCGTTGCTGCATTATCAAAATAAATAAGTTGTTGGTGTTCCATTGTTGTTTTTAACATTGGGAAGTCTTCTCTAATTTTCTTTACGTTAAACATTATGCCATTACCTTTGAAACTATACGTTCACTGAGTTGTTCTTTAATCGTTTGGTCTTCAATCACATCGATAATTGGTAGTAAATAACCTAATATCATGTGGTTTAATACCTCTTGTTCTGACAAACCTCTGGATTTCATATAGTAAACTGCGATTGGATCTGGTTGGCCAACCGAAGCAGCATGACTTGCTTCAACATCGTTTTCATCAATAATCAATTGCGGGTAAACAATTGCTTTCACATCTTTTGCCATGTTCATGACTCGTGTTTCTTGATGAGTTTTTGATTGTGAGTTGTGTTTTTCAATGTTCCCTAACACTTCAAATCCTAAAAATCCAGATTCTAATACAATTCCGTAATTCTTGAGCATAGCGTAAGTGTCTTTGGCTTTATGAACAGCAGACATTTTCCAATCCAATTTACCAAAAGCGATACTTGCACTACGCACTTCAAGATGACTCTTTCTTCCGATTAGTTCAAAAACGGTAGTTCGTTTGTGGTTTCCATCAGAGAGTTCACCATAGTTAGCATGCAACTCAACTTGTTCATGAAGTATTACTTTTTCCAAGATTTCTAATTCATGATTACTTTCATTAAGGTATAAAAACGAAAGGTTACTATTTGCTTTAAACTCAAGTGTAAAATCAAAAATACCAGATCCTAAAATATTGAACATTAGTAACCCAGTACTATTTTCAGGGATAATTAAATGAACTTTTAGTTTGTCTTTCACATTAAAGTTATAAGTGTTTTGTCCACTTTGAGGACTTAAAATTTGTTGGTTTTGATCAATATAAAAATTGTTATTTTCCATTACTGAACACTGTCCTTCACTGCACAGCTACCGACAGAAACAACACTCGGTCTTTCTTGGTTTTTACTGTAGACATCAATTCCTAATTCTTCTTTTAACCAATCGTATCCTTGAGCATCAATCTTGTTAACAAGTAAGCCATCTGAACTTAAAACTATTTTTCCATCAATCATGATGTGAGTATGAGTTGGTTCAATTTGTTTGAAAAATCGTTCATAATGACTAACAATTAATGTACCCGTACTATTTTGCGTTACATTTTCATGAATAACATCAGAAACTATTTTTAAAGCATCAACATCGAGTCCAGAATCAATTTCGTCAAGCATAGCAATTTTTGGTTCTAGTAAAATCATCTGAAGGATTTCGTTTCGTTTCTTTTCTCCACCTGAAAAACCTTCGTTTAAGTATCGATGTGCTAAATCAGATTTCATATCTAACTTATTAATAGCTCCATCCATCATTTTAACAAATTCAAATAAACCAATTGGAGTTTCACGACGTGCATTGAGTGCAGCTTTCATGAAATCTGAATTCGTCACTCCTGGAACTTCTGCTGGATATTGCATTCCTAAAAAGATTCCTGCACGAGAACGCTCATCAACTTCCATTTCTAAAACATTTTCTCCATCAAAAATGATTTCTCCTGAAGTTACTGTATATGTCGGATGTCCCATAATTGCAGAAAGTAATGTTGATTTTCCATTTCCGTTTGGTCCCATTAAAGCGTGGATTTCACCAGAGTTAATCGTGAGGTTAACCCCTTTTAATATTTCTTTTTCATCTATAGAGACATGCAAGTCTTTAATTTCTAATTTTGACATAATTCTTCCTTTCCTAAATCCTAATGAATTATAACACAAAAGCAACTTGCTGCTTAGAAATACACTCTTTAAAAATAGTTTTTAAGGAAACTTTAAGGCTTAACTGCTTTAATTATTTTATGAATTAACGTATAATGTTTATTCGTACAACAATGAAGGAGATTACTAATGACAAATTTTATTAAAAAGTATTGGTTTGTACTTTTATGTAGCATATTCTTCTTGGTTTTTTTAGGAGCATACATTTCTAATAACCAACAAGATGTCGTAAAAGCAAAACAAGTCGATGGAAAAGATCTGGTATTTTCAATTGCAGATAAGAATTATACAGCCGATGAGCTTTATGAAGTTCTTGCTCCATCGATGGAAAATCCATTAGCAATTATGAAGTTCGAAAGACTAGTTATGGAAGCTGCATATGAGTTTACAGAAGATCAAAGAACCGATGCTAAATTAACTGCTCAACAATTTATCCAAGGCAATAGAGCTCAATATGGACAAGAAATTGCGGATAAAGAATTAACAAAGATTGCTAAAGCGATGGGTTACGAATCAATCGATCAATTTGAAGAATATTTCTTAAACGTCGCTGCTCAACAAAAAATGATGATGGACCACATTAAAGAAAATATGGCAACGACTTACGATGTATGGGCAACAAAATTTAAACCACGTTTGATTTCTCATATTCTTGTAAAAACTGCAGACCCAAAAAACCCTACTCAACAAGAAAAAGACAAAATGACACAAGTTACAGAAGCACTGAAAACAAAAGATTTCAGTGTTGTAGCAACCGAATTCTCTGATGATAGTTCAGCTTCCAGCGGCGGCTTCTTAGGTGAAATCACAACAACTGAAACTCAGTTTGTTGAACCATTTTTAAAAGCAGCTCTTGCTCTTGAAAGTGGAGCCACTACTTCAGATTGGGTAGAAACAGAGTATGGATTCCATATGATTCGTAATGATGGATCCACAAGTGAAGACATCATGAAACAAACTGATTTCTTATCGAAGTACACGACAGCGAATCCTACTTTTAGAGGAGAACTGATGTTACAACTTGCACAAAAAGCAAATGTTGATTACTCTAAAAATCCTGAGTTTGAAACAATTCTAAAACAACAATATGGATTAATTAAAGGAGAACAAAAATAATGAAAAAAGGTTTATTAATTGTATTTACAACCTTATTACTCATTGGTTGTGCTCAAGCCCCTGAAACACAAATTTCCAACAAAGATGATGTTATCGTTACTGTCAATGGTAAATCCATTACCAAAGGTGATGTTTATACGATGATGTCTCACCAAGATATTTCAAGTGATATTGTCAACCTTGCAAAAGATTACTTGGTTGACTCAAAAGTAGAAGTAACTGAAGAATTAAAGAAAGAAGCCCAAAAATTCCTTGCTGAACAAAAAGAATTGCTTGGTGAGTTCTTTAAAACTTATTATGGCGAATTAACGGATGAAGAATTGCTTGAAGAGTATTTCATCCCTGCTCAAAAACAAGTCCAATTAATGAAAGCTTATTTTGATGCAAACAAAGACGCTATTTTAGAAGCGAACAAACCATTAAAATATTTAGAACTAACATTTGATACTCAAGAAAAAGCTGAACAAGCGTTAACTCGAATTAAAGCAAACGAAGACATCAAAAAAGTTGTTGAAGAATTAGGAACTAAAGGAGCTAACTATCAATTTGAAGCGACCGTTGGTTCAACCTCAACAATTCCTGCGATTGTTTCGGAATACTTAAAATCGGATGAAGCAAAACAACTAACTTGGATTAAAACACCTTTAAAAGATACTACCACACAAAAATATTTGTTAATTAAGACTGAAGAACTTGATTCAAAGAAACTAATGGATGAGTATCGTGACGTCTTCGCAAGTGAAGCTGCAAATATCGATAAAGTTTTCACTGAAGAATTTAAAAACGAAGATTTTAGGGTCTATGATCAAGCCATTTATGATTCAATCATCTCAAACAAAGAGCTTGTAAACTTTAAGCCAAACAATTAAGATGACTATTTTCGAAAAGATCATTAACAAAGAGGTATTTGCTTACATACTTTACGAAGATGAAGATGTTATAGCAATCTTAGATCATGCCCAACAAACCAAAGGTCATACATTAGTCATGCCTAAGAAGCATTTCGTTAACGTTTTAGATACTCCAACCGAGGTCTATCTAAAGGTAATGAAAGTTGCTCAAGATCTTGCCATACTAATTAAAGATAAACTTCAAGCAAATGGTATCAATTTACTAACTAATGCTAACGAGGTTGCTGGACAAAGTGTTATGCATTTTCACGTTCATATTCTTCCTAGATATGACGCAAACGATACATTAACGATCAGCGGTCCTAGTCATCCAGAGTATGATAAGCAACAAATTCTTGATCAAATAAATCAGTAACCTTCGCTTTTGGATACCTTCGAAGGTATCCAAAAATGATTATCCATTTAAAGTAAGAGACAAAGATGATTTATCAATCCATGATAAGTCATCTTTTTTTAGATTAATTATCTAATTAAGCGCAACGCTTCTTTTTCAATAGTAATTCTTTAGGTGCACAAAAAAAGCACTCTTCAGTGCTATTCTTCGAATTCTTCTTGATGCCTATAAACAGAGCGACCTTCTAGAGAAAAAACTCTCGACGAGAACTCTCCTTTATCAACTGTTTGTAAATGCTTTTCAAACATCGTCATGCGAGCAGATAAGTTATCAATTAAATTTAGAGCTTCTGCTTCCGCAATCATTGGTAGCACTGGAGATCCATATTCGTATTGGCCATGATGACTTAAAATCATGTGTCTTAACAACAATGTTTCTTCAGTGTTCTCAAGATTATGACTCTTGGCTATTTCGTAGAGCTTTGCTTGTGCTATTGAGATGTGACCTAATAGCTTTCCAACAGTTGAATACTCAACAATCATTGGACTTTTATACTCTTCAATTTTACCTATGTCGTGTAACAAAACCCCACTAATTAATAAATCTTTATCTAGATATGGATATTGTTTACAAAGAAAAGTAGCAGTATCTAACATTTCTAAAGTGTGGGTAGCTAGTCCCCCGATGAATTCATGATGGTTTTTAGCAGCAGCTGGATAAGTATAATAATCACTTCCGACTTCATTGAAATAACTCTTGACAAGTTTACTTAATACCTCATTTGTAATTGACTCAATATATTGATTTGTTTTCTCAATCAAAACATCTTTTGAAATCGAAGAAGTAATCACAAAATCACTGAGTTGGTAATTTTTAGGATTCACAATCTCAATTGATTGTAACTTCAACTGTAATGAAGTTTTATACTTGATAACATCCGCTTCTATTTCGACAATATGTCCCACTTTTAGACGTTTCGCTAAGTCATCTTTGACATCCCATAATTTTGCCTCAATAGTTCCACTATTGTCTTGTAAAGTCAGTGACAAATAAGCCTGTCCGCTGTTAGAAGTTCCATTCACTAACCCTACTACAAACAAAGGCTGCTTAATACGATCACGTTCTTTTAATTCATTTATCTTCATTGGCTTCTCTTCTTTCTAATGCATTAAGAATTGTCTGCTTTTGGTACCCTTTTTGATAAAGCTTATTCTTAATAATATACTCATCACTTTCATGTTTAAATAATTTATAAACATCGAGCAAACAACTATCAAATTCATCATAGTCTATTATATCATCTGAAACACTAGTTGTTACCTGAGATATCGAAAAACCTTTTCGAATAAGTTTATCTTGTATCTTTTTAACAACTTGTTTTTTAGAACCACGATAAGAAATGACATCAATCTGTTTAATTGCTTGATCTAAATCAGACAGTGATTTTACGCTCACGTCCATTAAGTAAGAGTTAACCAGCTGACTATCAAATTGATATTTCTCTAGGTTTTTTTCAATGCGATATTGACCATATCCTTTTGATCGCAAACTTGTAATGACTTCATCAATTAATCGTTTGTCATTCAGAAATCGACGATCTATCAATAGTGAGATTACGTCATCAACTAAATCTTTATCATCAACTTTTTCTTGCAAATACGTCTTCATCTGATAGACTGATAAATCTTTTCTAGTGAGTTTATTGAGCGCTGTTGCATATATTTTTTTTAGCTCATCCTTCATTTGCAATAGCCCTCAGATACAAATCTTCAATCGCTTCAACAAAATATTCTTTATCATATGGCTTAACCTGTTGAACAGCTCTTTTTTTCATCCGATCGAGTTCTTCATAACTCATTTCGTTAAGTTTTCGTATTAACAACTCTAATTCTTTCGAACCATTAAACATGTAACCAGTCTCACCACTGATTACTAAATCCTCTAAGACAGCAATGTCACTTCCTAAAACAGGACAACCGCTTGCCATGGCTTCAATAAAGGTGAGTCCTTGTGTTTCAGTCATCGAAGCTGATACAAATGCATCCGCTAGCTGATAATAGTAAGGTACTTCTACATTCGGGACTTTATCTGTCATAATGATTTGAGATTGAAGACCTTTATCAACAATTAGGTCTTGATAATTCTTGAGTTGAGGTCCTCCACCAACAATTAATAATTTAACATTGATATCACAAAGGTCAACAAAAGCATCTATTAATATATCTAAACCTTTCTCTTCACCAATGCGACCAACAAAAATAAGGATTAATTCGTCATCACCTAAATTATATTTTTGTTTGATCACTAAACGTTGCTGATGCCCTGCATCTGTTACTTCAAAGCGATCTAAATCCAAACCTGTAGGAATCACTTTTATGGCTTGTTTAACGCCGTAGCTGATTAATAACTCTTTCGTTTTTAAAGAGGGGGTCACAACAAAGCGTGCTGGTTTACATAAACTTTTTGAAAGAATTGCAACTAAGTTTTTGGAACCTTTCTCAACAGTTTTCATATGCATTGGGTTTATATAATGAGTATAATCTTCCCAGGTAGTGTGATAGGTGTAAATTAGAGGAATTTGAAGTTTCTTTGCCATCCGTCTTGCTAGTAGTCCAATCCCAAATTCAGTTTGAACATGGATGACATCAAGTTTCATCGTTTCGATAATCTTTTCTGCTCTTAGATTATAGGGAATCGACATCTTATTATTAAACGTCCACTTTAACTCTAATCCAGGTAGTAGTAGGAGGTGATCTTTCTGTTCAAGTTCAAAAAGCTTATTATGATTAGCAACCACAAAGACTTCATGACCTCTTTCAATTAATCCTAAACGTAATGTTTCAAGCGAAGTTACTACTCCATTGATATCTGGAAAATATGTGTCTGAAAATATACCGATGCGCATATTATGCCTCCCTTTCATTTGGTTTATATTGTCTTACTCCAATAAAAAGTAGAGCCCCAACAATTACAATTAAATAGTATGTAACAAATCTCCAGATAACAAGTACCCCTAGCGTCATCTGTAAGAAAATACTCTCAAACATGCTTTTAAAGACAACTTCTGTTCCTCCTGTCGCACCAGGTGAAGGAAAGAAAGCATTTAGCTGTGCTGTAAAGGCTGATAAAGCAATAATATCAATAAGCTGATAAAGCTCTAAGTGAACACCTAGTGCAGTCGCTATGAAATATGGTAAAGAATGAGTGATCATTAATCGTAAGAAGTTTGAAAACACACCGATTCCAAGTGCTTTTCTATTACTTGATAGAATAGTGGTAGCAATTTGAAACTTCTCAATTTGTGCATTCATGTTATGAATTACTTTTTCCTTGTCTTTCACAATATTTAAACGATGCAATAGGTTAATTAGATTTGTTGTGACAAAATGATGTACTCTTTTACTTTTGGCGATTAATACTAGCGCAACTAACACAAACGAGTTCACAATAAATCCCAGAATTACTAACCAAAACCAATTGGATACTCCAGTAAATTTTGTAAAGCGTAACAATAACAAACTTAATATAGTCAATATCATTGTTGCTTGATAGACAATAAAGTCAATAAATAAGATACTGATAGCGTCGGCTGATTCAGTTTCATATTTTCTAAAAACATAAAATTGAAAAACTTGAGTACCACTTCCAAATGGCATAATTCCGCCTGCCATGGCTCCGATAAAACAAGCCTCAGCACCAGCTTTGACTGAAAATCTTGGATTAAACAATTTAGCATAAGAACTTAAAGCAACTCCTCCCATGATGACACTGAGTAACCCTAGAAGAATACAGAGTGTGATTTGATATGGATTTGCCTGATTGAAAGCTGAAACAATATCGTTTAAATTAGGAGCTAACAAAAGTTTATAGACTAAGTAAGTGATAATCACTACAACTAAAACGTTAAACAATGGATTATTAATAGTTTTTTTGATTTTTTCCATAAAGTCTCCTAACTAGGAATAGTATATATAAAATTGCGTTTGATTTCAATTGAAGACAAAATGGCAAAATAAAAAAGGTCACATTGCTGTGACCTTCAATAATTTATTGTGATAACTTAACGAGTTGGTTATAACGACGTTCAGCATCTTTTGCTGATCTTTGTAGTAATTCATCAGCATGTTGAGGGTTAATTGCATGTAATTGGTTATAACGACGGTTAGTAAGAACAAAATCTTTGTACTTACTAAAGTCTGGAGCTTTAGAATCGATTGTCAATGGTTTTTCAGGATTCATTGGGTTATAACGATAGAGTGTCCAATATCCACTAGCAACAGCTTCTTTTTGTTGGATTTGGTGATTACTCAATCCACCCTTAACACCGTGTTCTACGCATGGTGAGTACGCAAGAATTAATGACGGTCCATCGTATGCTTCAGCTTCTTTCAGAGCTTTAATTGTTTGAACTCTGTTAGCTCCCATCGATATTGAAGCGACATAGACATGACCATAAGTCATAGCAATTTGTCCCATGTCTTTCTTAGCTGTTTGTTTCCCAGCAGCAGCAAACTTAGCAATAGCTGCTGTAGGCGTTGATTTAGAGGATTGTCCACCTGTGTTGGAATACACTTCAGTATCAAGAATTAAGATATTGACATTCAAGTTATTCGCAATTACGTGATCGAGTCCACCGAATCCAATGTCATAGGACCAACCATCTCCACCAATAATCCATACAGATTTTGATACTAAATCTCTTTCATGATCCAATAGTTCTTTCACGGCTTCATCATGAGATGCTTTAACAAGTTCAATCAAATCACCAACAACTTTACGTTCTTCTTCACGGTTACCCATGACATCGAAGTATGCTTGTAGTTTTTCTTTAAGTTCTGGTTCAACAGTGTCACTTTCAAGAGCTCTAGAAATAATAGAAACGATTACTTGGCTCTTGAATTCTTGAGCAGCTTTCATACCAAATCCGAATTCAGCATTATCTTCAAACAATGAGTTTGCCCAAGCAACCCCTTCACCATTCTTATCTTTAACAAACGGTGTTGATGGTGTTGAACCACAATAGATTGAAGAACATCCAGTAGCGTTCGCAATTAACATGTCTCTTCCAAAGAGTTGAGACGTTAAACGATAGTAAGGAGTTTCCCCACAACCAGCACAAGCTCCAGAGTTTTCAAAGTATGGCATTAAGAATTGAGAACCTTTAATTGAATCCGTTGGGAAGAATTCTGATTTATAACGTGTTTCTTTGAAAATATAGTTTGCGAGTGGAGCATATTGTAATGAATCATGGATATCTTGCATAACAAGAGCTTTTTTACCAGCTTTTCCAGGACATTCCACAGCACATAGACCACAGCCTACACAGTTATCTGGAGACACTTGAACTCTAAATTGGAGGTGATCAACCCCTTTACCCATTGCAGGAAGAGTTTCAAATTCCATAGGTGCATTCTTGATTTCATTTTCATCAAGTAAGAATGTACGAATTGTAGAGTGAGGACATACAAATGAACAGAATCCACATTGGATACATGCATCTGGATACCACATTGGTACGTTCGTTGCGATAGCACGATGTTCATTGAACGCTGAGTTATTATTGAATGAACCATCAAGGATACCTTCATTAACAAACACAGATGTAGGGATTTCGTATCCTTCAAGAGCATTGATTGGGTTTACGAAATCATCATAGTAAGAATCACCAGTTGCCGCAATAGTACGGCCAGTTGGTAATTGCTTCCATTCAGGTTTAACTTCAATTTGTGTTAAACCTTCTTTCCCTTTATCAATTGCTAAATGATTTAATTTAACAATGTCTTCACCTTTACTACCATATGTCTTTGTTGCCATTTCTTTCATGTATTTTAAAGATTCTTGATATGGAAGAATTTGCTCATTAAGCGCAAAGAAAGACGATTGAAGAATGGTGTTAGTATGACGTCCCATACCGATTTCTTCAGCAATTTGAGTTGCATCGATGATATAGAATTTAGCTTCTTTGTCAGCTAATTGTTTCTTCACTTTATTTGGAAGAAGATCTTCGATGTTTTCAGGAGTAAACGTTGTATTTAGTAAGAATGTTCCACCCTTTTTAAGTCCATCCAACATGTTGTAACGAACTAAGTAAGAGTCTAGTGAACAAGAAATAAAGTCAGCGTCTTTGACATAATAGGTACTCTTAATTGGTGAAGGTCCAAAACGCAAGAATGAACGAGTTGCTCCTCCAGCTTTTCGAGAGTCATACGCAAAATATGCTTGTGAATAT
>JAAYEW010000035.1 GCA_012728555.1 Erysipelothrix sp. | reverse complement strand
CTTGTGATGGAGGATTCTATTTTTGGTGTAACTGCAGCTAAAGCAGCCAAGATGACAGCGTTGGGACTTAGAAACTCCAGTTATGTAGTTGACTTATCCCACAGTGATGAGGTCGTTGATAGAATGTCGTATTTAATGGATTGGATTAAGTAGAGTTGTCTCTACTTTTTTTATCTAACTCTCGTAAATATGCTATGATTAGGGTATGAAAAAATATATGACGATAGAAGAATTTGAGAAGTTTAAAGTAAATTTCATTTTAGAAGAGAAGTATAAGGAAAAACATGATTTGATTCATGAAAAATTTGAGATGAGAGTAAAAGGGGCTATTGTTGCAAGAGACAGAGCTCGTCAAGGGTTAGCGAATGAAGAAATTAGTGTTACCTTATATGATTGGATTCAGAAATATCTCTCATTAACGAATCGGTATGAAGTGATTGACAATGTTGTTTTACAAAATAAGCTTGGGTCCATTCGAATTGATTACATCACAAGCAATGTAGAATTTATTGAAAACTCATGAAAGGAAATGATGCTTTTGATGCACGAAGGCGTTAAGCGTTTAATTGAAGCAGGGTATGAAGCGTATTTAGTAGGTGGGTGTGTTCGAGATTACTTACTTAATAAGCCTCTTCATGATGTTGACATCACAACCAACGCAGTACCAAATGAGATTTTAGCTGTGTTTAGTGATTATAAAACATTTGATGTGGGCATAAGGCATGGTACAGTAGGTGTCCTTATTGATAAGAAAATCGTTGAAATTACGACCTATCGAATGGATAGTGACTATGAAAATTATCGCCGCCCTAAAGAAGTCACTTTTACTTCCTCATTGTTTGAAGATTTAAAACGGCGTGATTTTACGATGAATGCTTTGGCATACAATGAAATAGATGGTCTAATTGATTGTGTTCATGGACAAGAAGATATTAAAAATAGAATTATTCGCGCTGTTGGTCATCCAAATACACGGTTTAATGAGGATGCTTTAAGAATTCTTCGGGCTCTTCGTTTTAAAGGACAACTTGGTTTTGAGATTGAAAGTGAGACAAAAAAGGCGATACTTAACAATTATCATCTTTTAAAAAATATTGCTGCGGAACGTATTAGTCAAGAACTGAATCAACTGATTGTTTCGGAGTTTGTTGATGACGTCTTAATAGACTATCGACAAGTAATTGAATTTATCTTAAAACAACCTATCCTGACTGAGTCAATTAGTCATATTTCGAAAAGTTTAGAAGTACGTTATGCTTTATTGTTGGGGAGTCCGGATATTCAACATTTAAAATTGGATAAAAAGAGAACTCAATTAATCTCAGTTCTTATTGAAAACAAGGATATAGAATTAGGGACGACTGTTTTTCAGTTGCTTAAGAACTTGTCGGTGTTCAATTATAAACAGGTCGTTTATTTGGCACAACTTCAACAAATCAACATTGATCCTTTATTAAAGATTATTAAAGAAAAGAAATTGATCTATAACATTGCTGATTTACAAATTGATGGAAATCAACTCATAAAAATGGGATATAAACAAGGTCCTCAGATTAAAGTTCTTCTTAATTTGATCTTAGAAGCT